>JAUPTP010000051.1 GCA_030918015.1 Pseudomonadota bacterium | reverse complement strand
GCCAGCACCGGCGCGCGCAGCCGGGCGCGCTCGCGCTGCGCCGTCAGCTGCGAGAGCTGCTGCGCCAGCAGCTCGTCGAACTTGATGCGCGCCCAGGCCGGATGGCTGCGCTCCTCGAGCTGCCAGGCCGAGGTGCCCACCGGCGGGTGATGCAGCAGCTGCAGCGCCTCGCGCAGCGGCGGCAGGCCGCGCGGCACCACGCCGGCGGGCAGCACCTCGTCGAGCGGCGCGCGGCGCAGGCCCGACTCGACCGCCTTTCTCAGGTAGGCCTGCGGCAGCTGCGCGCTGGCCGGATAGACCGGCGTGAGCGCCTCGGCCAGCGGCGCGCCGCCCTCGGGCACCGCCTTGAAGACCGGATGCACCATCTCGCGGCCGAAGAAGCCGGCGCGCACCTCGCCGCGCGCCCGCACCCGTGCACCCACCGCCAGCGTCTTCTGGTGCGACGGATAGAAGTGCACGAAGCGCAGCACCAGCTCGGCGGCGCCCTCGACCAGCCGCACGACCAGCTGGCGGCGGGGGCGCGCCTCGACCACGGCGAAGCGCACCACGCCCTCGACCTGCGCGCTGTCGCCCTCGCGCAGCGCCGCGATCGGGGTCAGGCGGGTCTCGTCCTCGTAGCGCAGCGGCAGGTGCAGCGCCAGGTCGATGTCGCGCACCAGGCCGAGCTTGTCCATCGCCCGCTGCGGGGCGGACTTCGCTTCAGGCGGCGGAGAAGGCGCCGGGGCGGCGGCGGAAGAAGAAGGCGTCGAAGGCACGGACAGGGATCGAGGCAGAGATCGTTGGGCAGCCGGGCCAATGGGAATCGTTATATTCTGCCCCCCCTTCGCCGCGCCCTTCAAGACGACGCCATGAGCCACCACACCGTCGCCGACTTCGACTTCGACCTGCCCCAGGAGCTGATCGCCCAGCATCCGGCCCCCGAGCGCAGCGCCTCGCGCCTGCTCGACGGGCGCGCGCTGCCGGCCACCGAGCGGGTGTTCCGCGAGCTGCCCGACCTGCTCGAGCCCGGCGACCTGCTGGTGTTCAACGACACCCGGGTGATCCGCGCGCGGCTGCACGGCGCCAAGGACACCGGCGGCAGCGTCGAGGCGCTGGTCGAGCGGGTGCTGCCCGGCACCGAGGACGGCCGCCACGAGGTCTGGGCGCATCTGCGCGCGAGCAAGTCGCCGCGCGCCGGCCAGACGGTGCATTTCCACAATGCCGCCGGCGAGCGCTTCGCCGCCGAGGTGCTGGGGCGCTGCGGCCCGGAGAACGGCCTCTTCCACCTGCGCCTGCCCGGCGACGCGCTGACGCTGCTGGAGCAGTTCGGCCATGTGCCGCTGCCGCCCTACATCACGCATGCCGACGACGAGGACGACGCGCGCCGCTACCAGACGGTGTTCGCGCGCGTGCCCGGCGCGGTGGCCGCGCCCACCGCGGCGCTGCATTTCGACGAGGGCGTGCTGGCGGCGCTCGAGGCCCGCGGCGTGCGCCGCGCCAGCGTGACGCTGCATGTGGGCGCGGGCACCTTCCAGCCGGTGCGGGTCGAGTCGATCGCCGACCACCGCATGCACAGCGAGTGGTTTGAGGTGCCGCAGGCCACCGTCGACGCCATCGCCGAGACCCGCGCGCGCGGCGGGCGGGTGATCGCGGTGGGCACGACCACGCTGCGCTCGCTCGAGTCGGCCGCGCTGGGCACGCCCGACCGTCTGCCGCGCGCCGGCGCCCGCGACACCGACATCTTCATCACGCCGGGCTTCGACTTCCGCGTCGTCGACCGGCTGGTGACCAACTTCCACCTGCCGCGCAGCACGCTGATGATGCTGGTCAGCGCCTTCGCCGGCTTCGACGCGATCCGCACGCTCTACGCCGACGCGATCGCGCGCCGGATGCGCTTCTTCAGCTACGGCGACGCGATGCTGCTCCAGCGTGCAGCATCTGCCGTGAATCCGGCCGATCCAACGGCGAACAGCGCTGTACCACACTGACAAAAGCCCCGCGAGACTTGATCTTGCGCAAACGCGCGATCTGGCCAGGCCCTAACTTGGCGGCATCCGATGCAACACGCGGCCCCCGCGCCGCCCCCAGGAGCCACCATGAAGACCCGCACCCAAGCCCTCGCCGCCGCGATCGCCCTGCTCGCCAGCGGCGCCGCCCTGGCCGACAAGGCGAAGGATGACGCGATGCTCGCACTCGCCACCAAGAGCGGCTGCATGACCTGCCACCACATCGAGCCCGGCGCCAAGGGTCCGGAAGGCCTGCCGCCGATCGGCCCGGCCTGGAAGGACGTGTCGGCCAAGTACAAGG
Source organism: Pseudomonadota bacterium (assembly GCA_030918015.1). Lineage (GTDB taxonomy): Bacteria > Pseudomonadota > Gammaproteobacteria > Burkholderiales > Burkholderiaceae_C > Sphaerotilus. The sequence continues at coordinate 6,793 of JAUPTP010000051.1, read as the reverse complement.
GCGACAAGAAGGCCCTCGACACGCTGACGCAGACGGTGCTCAAGGGCTCCAACCCCTACGACAGCCACTGGAAGGGCAAGGCCTCCGGCCTGGCGATGCCGCCCAACGCCGTGGCGATCAAGGAAGCCGACGCGCGCGATCTGGTGAAGTGGATCCTCGCGCTGTGACGGTCTGAAACCGCGCGGCTCGGCCGACAGCGGGACTGACGCGAGGAGAGCGCTCTGCGATGATCGCGGGCGCCGATGTCCATTCCTCCGCTCCGCATTCGCTCTGTCCTGGTGCTGCTGCTGGCCGTGCTGCCGGGTCTGCTGACCCTGCTGGCGCTGGTCGGCCTGCCGCTGGCCGGCCAGGCGCAGGCGCAGCCCGACCCGACCGCGATCCGCCTCGACCTGACCGAGGCCCAGTTCCGCCGGCGCCCCCGCGACGACTGGCGCGGCGTGCCGCTGCCCGACACCTGGGCCCGGCGCGGCCTGGCCGGCGACGGGCTGGGGCACTACCGGATCGAGTTCTCGCTGCCGGCCCGCCCCGCCGGCCTGTGGGAGCTGTGCGTGCCCCGCCTGAGCCGGGTCCACGAACTGCGGGTCAACGGCGAGCTGCTCAGCGGCGCGCTGATCGACCCGTTCGCGCGGCCGACCGGCGACACCCGGGGGCGCGAGCACCTGATCCGCGTGCCGCCGCACCTGCTGCAGGCTGGGGCGAACCGCATCGACCTCTCGGTGATGCACAGCCGCGATGGCGGGCTGTCGATGCTGGTCCTCGGCGCGCCGGATGCGATGCAGTCCTCGCGCCGGCTGACCGCGCTGACGACCGGGCTGCCCGGCGCCCTGCACCTGGTCGGCGCGGGCCTGGCCGGGGTGATGCTGGTGATCTGGTGGCGTCGCCCCAGCGAGCGCCTCAGCGGCCGGTTCGCGCTGGTCTGGATGCTGTGCATCCTGATCCATGCGCTGCTCGTGCTGGCACCTGCGGCGCCGGACCCCTGGCATGACGGTGCCCTGGTGCTGCTGCAGATCGCGGCCCTGGCGGTGGGCGCCGCGATCGTGCTGGGCCTGGACGGCTCGCCCCCGCTGCGCTGGCGCGCCCTGCTGCCGGCCAGCACCATCGTGATGACCGGACTGGCGCTGGGCGGGGCGCTGACCGGCACGCTGGACCTGATGCGCACCGGGCTCCATCCGGTGATGATCCTCGCCAGCGCGCTGCTGCTGCCACGGGTCTGGTGCGGCAGCCAGCGCCTGCCGGCACGCGCGCGCCTGGTGGTCAACGCCCTGCTGGCGGCGCTGCTGGTCGCGGCCGCGCATGACCATCTGGTCTGGCTGGGCCTGAGCTCGGTGATGGACCTGTACTGGCTGCCGATGCTCCTGCCGGTGGTGCTGCTGGCCATCGGCAGCCAGATGATCCGCCGGCTGGTCGAGGCCCTGCGGCAGGTCGAGCAGCTCAACGTCGATCTGGAGCGGCGCGTCGTGGAGCGCACGGCCGCGCTGCAGCAGGCCAACCAGGCCAAGACGCGCTTCCTGGCCGCGGCCAGCCACGACCTGCGCCAGCCGGTGGTGACCATCAGCCTGCTGATCGACCTGCTGCGCGAGCAGGTGCCCCCGCCGCTGCGCCCGATGACCGAGCGCGTCGACGAGGCCATCTCCTCGATGGAAGACCTGCTCAAGGGCCTGCTCGACCTCTCGCGCCTGGAGGCCGGCACGGTGCACCCGCGCCCGCAGCCCGTGGCGCTGCAGCCGCTGTTCGACGCCATCGCGACGCATGAGGGCGAGACGGCGCGGCGCAAGGGGCTGAGGCTGCGCTTCCGGCCCAGCGCGGCCACCGTCGTCTCCGACCCGGTGCTGCTCGAGCAGATCCTGCGCAACCTGGTCAGCAACGCGGTGCGCTACACCGACCGGGGCGGCGTGCTCGTGGGCGTGCGCCGGCGCGGCGAGCGGCTGCAGATCGACGTGGTCGACACCGGCATCGGCATCGCCCCGCAGGACCAGGACGCGGTGTTCGAGGAATTCATCCAGATCGACACCCCGATCGGCACGCCGCGGCGGTCGCTGGGCGACAGCAGCCGCGGGCTGGGCCTGGGCCTGTCGATCGTGCAGCGCAGCGTGGCGCTGCTCGGCCACCGGCTGCTGCTGAACTCCCGGCCGGGCCAGGGCAGCCGCTTCTCGCTGCAGCTCGACAGCGCCCTGCCGCTGCCGGCGCTGCCGGCACAGGCGACGCCGCGCCGCCTGCCGCTGCAGGGGCTGCGGCTGACGGTCGTGGAGGACGAGCCGGCGGTGCAGACCGCGCTGCGCGAGCGGCTGCAGGCCTGGGGCGCGGTGGTGCAGTGCCATGACGGCCTGGCGCCGCTGCGCCATCAGCTCGCGCAGCGCCCGCGCGGCCACAGCGGCATCGACCTGCTGATCACCGACCACCGGCTGCGCGGCGCCACCGGCCTGGACGTGGTCGAGGCCGTGCACAGCTACGGCGGCCCGGTGCCGGTGCTGGTGATCACCGGCGACACCTCGCCCGGCGACCTCGCGCTGCTGTCGGCCAGCGGCCTTCAGGTGCTGCACAAGCCCTTCCGGGCCGAGACGCTGCTGGTGGCGATCGAGCAGGTGCTCGCCACGGCCGAGACCTTCACAGCCGCGCGATCAGGGCCGGGCTTCCCGGCCAGTCGTCCCGGCTGAGGGCGAACTGGGGCGAGGCCGCGACCAGCCCCTGGTCCAGGGTCGCCCTGTCGTGTTTCCCCTCGCCGCAAAGATCAGTCGGACCGTGCGACGCTCAGCAGCCGATCGGTGCGGCTGTAGGCCACCGCCCGGTTTCCGCGCACGAAGCCCACCAGCACCAGGCCGGCGGCCTCGGCGGTGCGCACCGCCAGCCCGGTCGGCGCCGACACCGCCGCCAGCAGGCCGAAGCCGGCATGCGCGGCCTTGTAGACCATCTCGTAGCTGGCGCGGCTGGTGACGACGACGAAGCCCGAGGCCGGATCGGTGCCGGCGCGGGCCAGCGCGCCGATCAGCTTGTCGAGCGCGTTGTGGCGGCCGACATCCTCGCGCACCAGCAGCACCTCGCCGTCGGGCGCGCACCAGGCGGCGGCGTGGGTCGCGCCGGTGGCCTGCTGCAGGCTCTGGTGGCGGGGCAGCGCCGCCATCGCCCGCTCGAGCGCACGGGCCTCGACCTCGATGCAGGCGGCCTCGCGGCCCACCGGACGCACCGCCTCGGCCAGGCTCTCGGTGCCGCACAGGCCGCAGCCGGTGCGCCCGGCCAGCGTGCGCCGACGCTCCTTGAGCCGCATGAAGCAGCGCAGCGTCACCTTCAGCTCGATCGACAGGCCGCGCTCGGTGGTGCCGGCCAGCGCCACGCTCTCGCCCAGGTCCGCCGGGACGATCTCGGCGTCGAGCAGGTCGTCGGGCGAGTCGATGATGCCCTCCGACAGCGAGAAGCCCAGCGCGAAGTCCTCGAGATCGAGCGGCGAGGCCAGCATCACCGCATGCGAGATGCCGTTGTAGACCAGCGCCACCGGCACCTCCTCGGCCAGCCGCTCCTCGACCGGCTCGCGCCGGCCGTCCTGCAGCCGCTCGGCTGGCCGCAGGGAGGTCGGATCGGGCAAGGGTTCGTGATCGTTGTCATGCATGGCGGCCATTCTGGCACCGGCATCGTGTCACGGTGAGGGCCGGGAGATGGATGCCCTGCGCCGGCAACGCCTTCAGGATGCCCGATGATCACGGGTTCACGAGATCGACACAAAACCGCACGGCCCGACGCATGAAACCCCGCTGCTCCCTGTTCCTCGCCACCACGCTCGACGGCTACATCAGCCGCCCCGACGGCCGCATCGACTGGCTCGACGAGGCCAACCGCGGCATCCCGCCGGGCGAGGATTGCGGCACCGCCGATTTCCTGGCCACCGTCGACGCGGTGATCATGGGCCGGGGCACCTTCGAGCTGCTGCTGGGCGACGGCGTGTGGCCCTACGGCAGCCGGCCGGTGCGGGTGATGAGCCGCCGGCCGCTGGCCATCCCCGAGGCGCTGCGCGCCACCGTGCAGGCCAGCGCAGCCCCGCCGGCGGCCGTGCTCGATGAGCTGGGCCGGCTCGGCGCCCGCCATGTCTATGTCGACGGCGCGCGGCTGCTGGGCGCCTTCCTGGCCGATCGCCTGGTCGACGAGATCACGCTGACGGTGGTGCCGGTGCTGATCGGCCAGGGCCGTGCGCTGGGCGGGCCGCTGTCGGCGGACCTCAGGCTCACGCTGGTGTCGACCCGCGCCTACGGCTTCGGCTTCGTGCAGCAGCGCTACCGGGTCGGCCGCTGAGCGCCGCGTCGTGACATTTCCCACGCCCGTCCTGACCTTGCGGGGGGCTTGATCCCGAGCTGAAAAGGCCGGAGTCCACTTTCTTTTGCATCGATCGAAATCCCCGGGATCTCTCCCGGAAGGATCGACATGCCAGAGATGCTCTCGACCGGCCGGCGCCCGGCGGCTCTGTGGCTGGCGCCTGCGCTGGCCCTGCTGACGGCCTGCGGCGGCAGCGAGGACACGGCGAGCGACGGCAGCGTCTCCACCACGGTGCAGGCCGACACCCGGCGCCTGATCGTGCAGCTGCATCCGGCCGCGCTGGCGCCCACCGCCACCACGACCGATGCCCGTGCCCTGCAGGCCGAGCCGCTGCAGCGCCGCACCGAGGCGGCCGTGCAGGGCCTCAGTCAGCGCCTGCTCGCCCGCCACGGCCTGCGCGCCGGGCACCACTTCACGCGGGCGATCCAGGGCTTCTCGGTCGAGGTGCCCGCCGCCCGGGCCGAGGCCCTGCGCCAGCAGCTGGAAGACGACCCCGCCGTGCTGGCGGTGCGGCCCGACGCGCCGGTGTCGGCCGGCCAGAGCATGTCCGTGCGCACCCTGACGACTGCGGGCCACTGGGGGCTGGACCGCATCGACCAGCGCAAGCCGCCGCTCGACCAGCGCATCGGCACCGCCACCCGCGGCCAGGGCGTGACCGTCTTCGTCGTCGATTCGGGCATCTCCCCGCACGACCAGTTCGGCGGCCGGCTGGCCGGCGGCATCGACGTCGTCGGCGACGGCCGCGGCAGCGCCGACTGCAGCGGCCACGGCACGCATGTCGCGGGCACGATCGGCGGCAGCGTGGCCGGCGTGGCGCCGGAGGCCACGCTGATGTCGGTGCGGGTGCTGGACTGCAACGGCAGCGGCTCGATCCAGGGCGTGATGTCCGGCCTCGACTGGGTGCTGTCCCGCCCGGAGCGGCCGGCGGTGGTCAACATGAGCCTGGGCGCCGGTGCCCATGATCTGCTCGACGAATCGGTCCAGACGCTGCTGCGCGCGGGCATCCATGTCGCGGTGTCGGCCGGCAACGAGAACTCGGACGCCTGCCTGCGCTCGCCCGCGCGCGTGCCCGGCGCGCTGACCGTCGGCGCCAGCGACTCCGCCGACCGCCGGGCCAGCTTCTCCAATGTCGGCAGGTGCGTCGATCTGCTCGCGCCGGGGCAGCAGATCCTGGCCCCGGACTGGCGCAGCACGAGCGCCGAGCGGGTGCTCAGCGGCACCTCGATGGCCTCGCCGCATGTGGCCGGCACGATGGCGCTGCTGCTGCAGAGCCGCCCCGGCCTGACCCCGCCCCAGCTGGCCCAGCAGCTGATCGCGCAGGCCACCTCGTCGGTGCTGACCCAGCTCTCGGGCAGCCCGAACCGGCTGCTGTTCGCCGGCAGCGCCCCCGCCGTGCCATTTCCGGCCACGCACGCGGTGCACATCGACCTGCTGCAGGGCGACACCGTCGTCAGCCGCGGCCACTGGATCGCGCGGGCCAGCGTGCGGGTGCGCAACGCCTTCGGCCAGCCGGTGGCCGGCGTGCTGGTCAACGGCCTCTATCAAGGCGCGCGCCTGCCGGTGACCTGCACCACCGCGCCCACCGGCCTGTGCACGCTGAGCTCGACGCCCCAGACCGCCGCCACCGCCGAGCTGGCGCTGGCGGTGCGGTGGCTGGAGGGACCGACGGTCGCCTACCGGCGCGAGTTCGACCGGGCGCGCACGCTCAGTGTCCGCCGGCCGAGCACGCTGGCGCCGCGCTGAGCGCGGTCTCGCGGCGGGGTTCGACCTGCCCGCGCCGCGTCAGCACCGCCTCGCGCACCAGCGGCGCCAGACCCTCGCCCTGCGCGGCGCCGTCAAGGTGCGCATAGAGCGCGCGGCGCATGCGCGGCGCCCAGAACTTCGCCAGGTGCTGGGCGATGCCGTCGAGCGCCTCCTCGCGCTCGGGAAAGGCGGCGAAGAACTCGCCGATGCGGTTGGCCAGCCGCACCAGCGTGGCGGCGGCGTCGACGGTGGGGCTCATCGGGCATGCTCCGGCAGCAGGCCGTGCTGCAGGCGGTCGAAGTCGGCGAAGTCGCGCTGCCAGCGTGCCGGCTGCGTGACCCGCGCCACCTGCACCGCGGTCACCTTGTACTCGGGGCAGTTGGTCGCCCAGTCGCTCGAATCGGTGGTGATGACGTTGGCGCCGGACTCGGGGAAGTGGAAGGTGGTGTAGACCACGCCCGGCTGCACCCGCTCGGTGACGGTGGCGCGCAGCACCGTCTCGCCGGCGCGGCTCGTGATGCCGACCCAGTCGCCGTCCTTCACGCCGCGCTCCTCGGCGTCATGCGGGTGGATCTCCAGCCGGTCCTCCTCGTGCCAGCGGCTGTTCTCGGTGCGGCGGGTCTGCGCGCCGACGTTGTACTGGCTGAGCACCCGGCCGGTGGTCAGGATCAGCGGCAGGCGGCGCGTGACCTTCTCGTCGGTGGCCACATACTGCGTCGGCAGGAACCGGCCCTTGCCGCGCACGAAGCCG
>JAUPTP010000050.1 GCA_030918015.1 Pseudomonadota bacterium | reverse complement strand
CCAGCGCATCGAGCGCAGCGCGCCGCTGCTGCCGCTGGCGGTGCCGACGATCGAGCGCGCCGGCGGTTCGGTGCGCTGCATGCTCGCCGGCATTCACCTGGCGCCGCGTCCGACCGGCGCCGACTGAGCGGTCCGGCCTGCCGCGGCGGCGGATCGGCCGGCTCGCTGAGCGTGAGCGTCACCGCCAGGCCGCTGCCGTGGGGCGAGGGGCCCAGCCGCAGCCGGCCGCCGTGCGCCCGCGCCACCAGATCGGCCAGCATCAGGCCCAGGCCGGTGCGGCCCTCGTAGGCCTGGGTGTCGAGCGCCTGCTGCAGCGCCTGCAGCCGCACCGGGTCGATGCCGGGGCCGTCGTCGGTCAGGCGCAGGCCGCCGTCGACCGGCTCGACGCTGACCTGCCGCGCGCCGTGGCGCACCGCGTTGTCGAGCAGATTGGCCAGCGCGGCCGCCAGCAGATCGGCATCGGCGTGCAGCCGCGGAGGCAGGGCGTCGTCGAGCGTCGCATCGAGATCGAAGGCAGGCGCGAAGTCCAGCTGCAGGCCCGGCGCGGGCAGGCTGGCCAGCAGTTCGGCCGCATCGACGGGGCGCCGCTCGAGGTCGACGCCGGTGCGAAACAGCGTCAGCAGCGCGCTGACCACCCGCGACAGGCGCGAGGTGGCCTCGCGCGTGCGCCGCAGCCGCTGCAGCGTGCCGGTGGCCTCGGGCGGGCATTCGCGCAGCGCCACGGCGAGCTGCACATCCATGCCCGCCAGGGGGGTGCGCAGCGCATGCGCGGCATGCGCGACGACCGCGCGCTCCTGGCGGATGCGCTGGGCCAGGCGCCGTCCCAGGCCGTCGATCGCGTCGCGGATCGGCTGCAGCTCCAGGCGTTCGGCCCGCGGCAGCGCGGTGGCCGGGTCCATCGGATCGTGGCGCTGCACCTGCGTGCAGAGCTCGTTGAGCGGCAGCAGCTCCCGCCGGGCGCGCCGGCGCAGCGCGGTGGCGCCCCCGCCGCCCACCAGCAGCGCGGCCAGCAGCGTGCCCAGCGTCACGTCGCCCAGCGCCTCCAGGCGCTCTTCGCGCGACTGGGCGACGTAGAGCATGCGACCCTCGTGGCCCAGGAGCAGCCCGTACACCCGCCAGCCCGAGGGCGAGTCGGACAGGCCGGGGCGATGGCGCGGCAGCAGCGGCTCGATCGGCGCCCGCGAGGAGCGGATCAGCACCCGCGCGTCGCGGTCCACCACCTGCCAGGAGAATCGTTTGCTGCCCGGGGCGAGCGACACCGCCGCGGCCGCCTGGCTCAGCACGACATCCTGGGTCGCGGCATCGGGCAGCAGCCCGGAGATCAGTCCGGCCGAGGTGATCAGCGCATCGTCGAGCAGCTCGTCGACCTCGTGCTCGACCACCAGCCAGACCGCCAGCGCCGCCAGCAGCCCCCAGGCCACGGAGATCCACAGCAGGGCCGATGACAGTCGCGCGCCGATCGACTGCGGCGCGATCGCGGCGCGGCTCATGCCGACAGACGGTAGCCCATGCCGCGCACCGTCTCGATGAGCTCGCGGCCGAGCTTGCGCCGCAGGGCCGAGATGTGCACCTCCAGCGCGTTGCTGGTGACCTCCGCGTCGTTGCCCAGCACCAGTGCATCGAGGTCGCTCTTGGAGACGATGCGCCCGGCGCGCAGCAGCAGCGCCTCCAGCACCGCCCATTCGCGCGCGGTCAGCTCGATGCGCCGGCCCTCGATCCGCACGGTGCGCCCGCTCAGCTCGATCTCGACCGCGCCGATGCGCCGCACATCGCTGGCGCTGCCGGCCGAGCGGCGGCAGATCGCGCGCAGCCGCGCCGCCATCTCCTCGGGCTCGAAGGGCTTGACCAGGTAGTCGTCCGCTCCGGCGTCCAGACCGTCGATGCGGTCGCCGAGCCGGTCGCGCGCGGTCAGCATCAGGATCGGCGTGGCCAGGCCGCGCCGGCGCAGCGTGCGCACCCAGTCCAGCCCGGAGCCGTCGGGCAGCTGCCAGTCGACCAGCAGCGCGTCGTAGGGCTCGCCGGCCATCAGCGCGGCGTCGCCCAGGCGCTGGAACCAGTCGACCCCGTGGCCCTCGACCCGCAGGAAGTCCCGCAGGCCCTCGCCCAGGATCGGATCGTCTTCGAGCAGCAGCAGTCTCATCGTGTTCACAGGGAGTGGAGGCCTGGTCGGCGGATCGACGAAACTAGCACTCCCGCGGCTCGGGCGTGGCATTGTCTGCACGGCTCTGCGGTCTTCACCGGGATTCAGGCTGGCTTCATGTCGAGGTCGCCTGATCCTGCACCCGGTTCGGTTTGCCCGCCGCCTGTCCCTATGCCCCACGATGACCGTTGATGCTCCTTCGGGTGCGGCCGCGCCGCGTCGCACCTGGTCGGCCGAGGCCGCCCTGCTGCTGGTCAGCCTGTTCTGGCTGCTGAGCGCCAACTCCGCCTTCTTCCGCGAGGCGCTGGCCGGCCGCTCGCCGGGCGAGCCGTCCTCCTGGGGCTTCGGCCTGGCGCTGGCGCTGGCGCTGCTGGCGCTGAACTTCCTGGTGCTGGGCCTGCTGTGCCACGGCCGGCTGCTCAAGCCGGTGGCGGCGCTGCTGATCCTGGTCGCGGCCGGCGGCTCCCATTTCATCGGCACCTTCGGCGTCTACCTCGATCCGTCGATGCTGCGCAACGCGCTGCGCACCGATCCGGCCGAGGCGCGCGAGCTGATCGGGCCGGCGCTGGCGCTGCGCCTGGGGCTGCAGGCCGCGCTGCCGATCGCGCTGCTGGCGTGGCTGCCGCTGCGCCGGCGCCCGCTGGCGAAGGCGGCGCTGGCGCGCACGCTGTGGCTGCTGGGCGCGCTGGTGCTGCTGGTGGCGGCGGTGATGATCGAGTTCCGGCCGCTGTCGTCCTTGATGCGCAACCAGCGCGAGCTGCGCTACCTGATCACGCCGGCCAATGTGCTGTGGTCGACCGGCAGCGTCGTCGCCGCCGATCTCAAGGGCGCGGCCAGGCCGCGCCAGCCGATCGGGCTGGACGCCGCGCCGGGGCCGCGCATGAGCGCGCGCACCCGGCCGATGCGGGTGGTGCTGGTCGTCGGCGAGACCGCGCGGGCGGCCAACTGGGGCCTGAACGGCCACGCGCGCCAGACCACGCCGGAGCTGGCGGCCGTGCCCGGCCTGATCAACTTCCCGCAGACGTCCAGCTGCGGCACCAACACCGAGGTCTCGGTGCCGTGCATGTTCGCGCCGGTGGGCCGGCGCGACTACGACGAGGACCGCATCCGCGGCAGCGAGTCGCTGCTGCATGTGCTCGCGCGGGCCGGCGTCGACGTGCTCTGGCGCGACAACCAGTCCGGCTGCAAGGGCGTCTGCGACGGCCTGCCCAGCCAGGAGATGGTGCAGATCAACCCACCGGGGCTGTGCGCCGAGGGCCGCTGCCTCGACGAGGCGCTGCTGGCCGGCCTGGACGAGCGGCTCGCCGGCGCCCAGGGCAGCGGCGTCATCGTGCTGCACATGCTGGGCAACCACGGCCCGTCCTATTTCCGCCGCTATCCCGAGCGCTTCGCCCGCTTCCAGCCGGCCTGCCAGAGCGACGACCTGCGCCAGTGCGACACGGCCGCGATCGCCAACGCCTACGACAACGCGCTGCTCTACACCGACCATGTGCTGGCGACGCTGATCGCGCGGCTGAAGGCGCAGTCGTCCCAGGTCGACACCGCGATGATCTACCTCTCCGACCACGGCGAGTCGCTGGGCGAGTCCAACCTCTTCCTGCACGGCCTGCCCTGGGCGATCGCGCCGGAGGTGCAGAAGCGCGTGCCGATGGTGATGTGGTTCTCCGACGGCCTGGCGCGCCAGGAGCGGCTCGACCTCGACTGCCTGCGCCGGCGCGCCGCGCAGCCGGCCGCGCACGACCACCTCTTCCACACGATGCTGGGCCTGCTGGACGTGCGCACCGCGCTGCACGAGCCGGCGCTGGACCTGCTGGCGGGCTGCCGCCGGCCCGCGCCGTGAGCGCACCGGTGGGTGGGGCGTCGCCGCGCTGGCGCCGCGATCTGGCGGTGCTGCTGGCCGCGCTGGGGCTGCTGCTGGGCTGGGATGCCTCGGGTCTGGATCTGGCCGTGATGCGGCTGATCGGTCGCCCCGACGGCTTTGCGCTGCGCGAGGCCTGGGTGACGAGCGCGCTGCTGCACTCGGGCGGGCGGATGCTGGCCTGGGGCGTCGTGCTGCTGATGGCGGTCGATGCGTGGCGGCCGCAGGTCGCCGGCCCGAGCCGGCGCGAGCGCCGGCTGTGGCTGGCGGTCACGGTGGCGGCGGTGGTGCTGGTGCCGGGCATCAAGCGCGTGAGCCACACCAGCTGTCCCTGGGAACTGGCCGAGTTCGGCGGCCCGGCCGCGCACGTCTCGCACTGGGCCTGGGGCGTGCTGGATGGCGGCCCCGGCCACTGCTTCCCGTCGGGCCATGCGGCGGGCGCCTTCTGCTTCCTGAGCGGCTATTTCCTGCTGCGGGGCAGCCGCCCGGGCCTGGCGCGGCTGTGGCTGGCCGGCACGCTGGGCGCGGGGGCGCTCTTCGGTCTGGCGCAGACGCTGCGCGGCGCGCACTACCCCAGCCACACGCTGTGGACGGCCTGGCTGTGCGCGGCCGTGTGCGTGGCGGTGGCCGCCGTCGACGGGCGGCGCCGCGCCGCGTCCTGAGCCTCGCTGCGGTTTGACGCGGGCCGCTCAGCAGAGCTCGAACAGCCGCTCGCGCGCCCAGCGCTGGCCGGCGTCGCGGTGGCGGCGCTCGTGCCACACCGCCAGCTTGGTGAAGCCGGGCACCGCCAGCGGCGGCGCGCAGCTGACCAGATCGCGCTCGCCCTCGATCAGCCGCGCCGGCGCCAGCGCGATCAGGTCGGTGCGCCGCAGCAGCTCGGGCAGCATCAGGAAGCTGCCCACCGACGCCACCACCCGGCGCTGCCGCCCCAGCGCGGCCAGGGCCCGGTCGGTGACCCCCTCGAAAGGCGAGCCGCCGTACGACACCAACGCCTGGTCCAGGGCGCAGAAGGCGTCCAGCGTCAGCGCCCCCGCCGCCATCGCCGGATGCCCTGCGCGCGCGACGCAGACATAGCGCTCGTCGAACAGCGGCCGCGCGTGCACGCTCGGGGGCGCGGCCTCGGGCGTGGTCAGCGCCAGGTCCACCTCGCCGCGCTCGAGCTGCGCCGCCACATGCAGGTCATCGACCGGCTGCACCGCCACGCGCAGGCCCGGCGCCTGCGCGCGCAGCACCGCCAGCCAGGGCAGCACGATCACGCGCAGCGCGTAGTCGGTGGCGGCCACCGTCATCGTGAGCGCGGCGCGGGCCGGGTCGAAGCTCAGCGGCTGCAGCATCGCGGCCACCTCCAGCAGCACCTGACGCACCGTCGGCGCCAGCGCCTCGGCCCGCGCGGTCGGCACCACGCCGCGCGAGCTGCGCACGAACAGCGGATCGCCGAAGGCCTCGCGCAGCCGCACCAGCATGCCGCTGACCGCCGGCTGCGTCAGCGCCAGGCGCGCGGCCGCGCGGGTGACGCTGCGCTCGTCCATCAGCGCGTCGAAGGTCTTGAGCAGGTTCAGATCCAGGGTTCTGATATCAGCCATGCTGATGATTTTCATCTGAAAGCATGATTGGAATGATGGCCTTGGGGTGCCCATCATGTAGCCCATGCAACAGAACGCCATCCTCTGGCCCGCCGACTTCGTGCCGGGCACCACCGAAAACTACTGCTCCAACGAGGTCATCGTCGCCGGCCTGAGCGCCGCCGAGATCTGGCCGCTGCTGGTCACGCCGGCGCTGTGGCCGACCTACTACGCCAACTCGGCCCATCCGCGCTTCCACGACGGTCGCGGCCCGGTGCTGGCCGACGGCGACCGCTTCTACTTCGAGACCTTCGGCTTTCCGGTGGAGGCGCGCTGCAACGAGTTCGTGGCCCCGACGGGTGGCGCTGGCGGCCAGCCCGGCCGCGTGGCCTGGCACGGCTGGGCCGGCGAGCCCGGCACGGCAGACCGCCTGGACGTGCACCACGCCTGGCTGGTGGAAGACCTGGAGGGCGGCCGTGTGCGCATCCTCACCCAGGAAACCCAGAAAGGGGCTCCGGCCGCCGCGCTGGCCGTCGCCCAGCCCAACCCCATGATCAACGGCCATCAGGACTGGCTGAACGGTCTGGTGGCCGAGGCCCGCCGCCGTCGCGCAGCGGCCTGATCGGAGGCAGCATGGCTCGCATTGCTTTCCTCGGCCTGGGCGCGATGGGTTCGCGCATGGCGCTGCGCCTGCTGCAGGCTGGGCACGCGGTCACGGTGTGGAACCGCAGCCCCGCGGCCTGCACGCCGCTGGTGGCGGCCGGGGCGCAGGTGGCGGCCACGCCACGCGCCGCCGCCGCGGGTGCGGAGTTCGTGTTCTCGATGGTGCGTGACGACGAGGCCGCGCACCAGGTCTGGCTTGACGAGCACACCGGCGCGAGTGCCGGGCTGGGCGCCACCGCGCTGGCCATCGAATGCTCGACGCTCAGCGTGGACGGGGCGCGGTCGCTGGCGGCGGCCCTGGCGGCGCGGGGGCTGCGCGTGCTGGAGGCGCCGGTCTCCGGCTCGCTGCCTGCGGTCGAGGCCGGTCAGCTCGTCTTCCTGCCCGGCGGCGATGCGGCCGACCTGGACCGCGCCGCGCCGGTGCTGGCCGCGCTGGGCCGCGCCGTGCCGCTGCTGGGGCCGGTGGGCCAGGGCGCGCTGGCCAAGCTGCTGGTCAACAGCCTGCTGGGCGTGCAGGTCAGCCTGCTGGCCGAGTGGATCGGGGTGCTGCGTCAGCAAGGTGCCGATCCTGAGCGCCTGCTGCAGGCCGCCGCCGCCACCCCGGTCTGGAGCCCGATCGCCGGGCGTCTGGCCCCGGCCCTGCTGGCCGGCGACTTCCGGCCGCAGTTTCCGGTCGAGCTGATCGCCAAGGACTTCGGCTACGCGCTGCAACTGGCCGGCGCGCCGGCGCAGCCCGTGGTGGCCGCCACCCACGGTGTGTTCGAGCGCGCCACCCGCGAGGGCCTGGGCGCGCAGAACATGACCGCGGTGGTGCAGCTGTTCTTTCCTTCGAGGCCCTGAAGATGACGGGCATCACCCTTTCCGTCCTGATGATCCTGACCTCCAATGCCCAGATGGGTGAGCATGGCCAGCCCACCGGCCTGTGGGCGGAGGAGCTGGCCATGCCCTACTAGGTGCTGGCCGATGCGGGCGTGACGATCACGCTGGCCTCGCCGGCCGGCGGCGCCGCGCCGGTGGACCCCGGCAGCGTCAAGCCTGCGGGCCAGAACGACCCTGCCACCGAGCGCTTCCTGGCCGATGCCGCGCTGCAGCAGGCCGTGGCGCACACTGTCAAGCTGGCCGAGGTGGACAGCACGCGCCATGACGCGGTGTTCTTTCCCGGCGGCCACGGCACGATGTGGGACCTGCCCGGCCACCCGGACGTCACCCGCGCGGTCGAGCGCGCCTGGGCCGCCGGCAAGTTCGTCGGCTCGGTCTGCCACGGTGCGGCCGGTCTGGTGAGTGCGCGCCGCCCGGATGGCCAGCCTCTCGTCGCCGGCCTGCGCGTGAACAGCTTCACCGACGCCGAAGAGCGCGCGGTGGGGCTGGATGGCGTCGTGCCCTTCCTGCTGGAGACGCGGCTGCGCGACCTGGGTGGCCGTTTCGAGAGCGGTCCGGCCTGGCAGCCCTATGCCGTGCGCGATGGCCAGTTGGTGACCGGCCAGAACCCGCAGTCGTCCCACCGCGTGGCCAAGCAGCTGCTCCAGGCCCTGGGCCGCTGACGCTCAGCCCTGCTGCTCCCAGCGCCGCCACAGCGCGGCGATGTCGGCCGGCGAGGTGCGGCAGCACCCGCCGATCAGCCGCGCACCGGCGCCGGCCCAGTCCATCGCCTGCGCGTCGAAGGCGCGGTGCGCGCACTCGGGGCCGGCGCGCCAGACCTTGGCCTGCGCATCCCAGACCTCGCCCGCGTTCGGGTAGACCAGCACCGGCCGGTCGCTGCGGGCGCGGATCGCGCGCACCAGCGACGCGATGTGCTGCGGCGCGGTGCAGTTGACGCCGATCGCCACCACCGAGGCGAAGGGCGCCAGCGCCGCCGCGCAGTCGCCGATCGGCTCGCCCTGGCTGGTGTGGCTGCCGTCGCGGCAGGAGAAGCTGATCCAGCCGCGCAGGCCCAGCGCGTCCATCAGCCGCGCCAGCGCGCGCGCCTCGGCCAGGCAGGGCAGGGTCTCGCAGGCCATCAGGTCGGCGCCGGCCGCCTTCAGCACCTCCAGGCGCGGGCGGTGGAAGGCCATCAGCGCCTCCTCGTCCAGGCCGTAGTCGCCGCGGTATTCCGAGCCGTCGGCCTTCATCGCGCCGTAGGGGCCGACCGAGGCGGCCACCAGCGGCGCCGGACGCGCATCGCTGGCCGGGCGCTCCTGCAGCCACTGCGCGCGCGCCTCCTGCGCCAGCTCGACCGAGCGGCGCATCAGCGCCGCGGCGGCCTCCGTGTCCAGGCCGCGCCGGGCGAAGCCCTCGAAGGTGGCCTGGTAGCTGGCGCTGGTGGCGACATCGGCGCCGGCGCGGAAGTAGTCGAGGTGGACCGCGCGGATCAGCTCGGGCTGCTCGATCAGCAGCCGCGCCGACCACAGCGCGTCGCGCAGGTCGGCGCCGCGGCGCTCCAGCTCGGTGGCGAGCGCGCCGTCCAGGATCAGGTGCGGGCGCCGCGCCAGCCACTGGGCGATCGGATCGATCGGGTCGATGGGGTCGAGGGGCGGGGTCATGGTGGGCTTCATTCGGTGTCGAGGGGCGTGTTCAGCGCCTGGTCGAGGTCGGCGATCAGGTCGTCCGGATGCTCCAGGCCGACGCTCAGGCGGAAGACGCCCTCGCCGGCCCAGCGCCGGTACTCGGCCAGCGCCTCGCCGTGCAGGTCGTAGGAGCTGTGCATCATCGCGGCGGTGTCGAGCAGCACGACCAGGCTGCGCTGGTGGCCGAGCGAGAAGGCGTAGTGCACCAGCCGCAGCCGCGCGGCGAGCTGGCGCGCCATCGCCTGCGGCCGCGCGGTGCGGAAGGTCAGCACCGCGCCGCCCAGCGGCATCTGCCGCTGCGCCAGCGCGTGCTGCGGGTGGCTCTCCAGGCCCGGCCAGACGACCGCCTCGACCTGGGGGTGCGTCTGCAGCCAGCGCGCGAGGCGCCCGGCGCTGTCGCAGGCGCGGCGCAGCCGCACATCCAGCGTGTCGATGCCGCGCAGGATCAGCCAGGCGGCCTGCGCCGACAGCGCCGCG
>JAUPTP010000049.1 GCA_030918015.1 Pseudomonadota bacterium | reverse complement strand
AGGCCGCGGCGCTGCGTGCGCTCGGGGCCGGCGCGGTGGCGATCACCGGTGGCGACAGCGCGGACGGCTTGGAGGCGCTCGACTGGATCGACACGCCGCTGGCGCGCGGCTGGCTCGCGCTGCCGCGGCTGGACGCACGCCACACGCACGGCACCGGCTGCACTTTCGCGACCAGCGCCGCCGCGGCGATGGCGCGCGGCTTCGTCACCGCCGACGCGCTGGTGCTGGCCAAGATGGCGACCACAGCGGCCATCGCCGCCGGCCATGCGGCGGGGCAGGGCGCCGGGCCGGTCGGCTTCGACGCGGGCTTCGCGGGTGACGCGCGCTGGCTGCCGCGCCTGGGCTGCGACGAGACGCCGCCGGGGCCGGTGGTCGTGCCACCCGAGCGGTGGCCGGGCGGGCTCTACGCGATCAGCGATTCGTTCGCGCAGGCCGCGCCGCTGCTGGCGGCGGCCGCCGAGGTGGCGGGGCTGTGCGCGCTGCAGCTGCGCATCAAGCGTGCCACGCATCGCAGCCTGGACGACGCCGCCTTCGCCGAGGCGCTGCAGGCGCAGATCGGCCAGGCGCAGGCGACGATCGTGGCGCTGCCGGCCGCGCGCCGCCCGGTGCTGGTGGTCAACGACCACCACGCGCTGGTGCTCGACGCGATCGAGGCCGGCCGGCTGGACGCGGCGTCGATCGCGCTGCACTTGGGCCAGGAGGACATGCTGGCGCTGGGCGCGGCCGGGCGGGCGCGGCTGGCCGCGGCGCAGGCGCTCGGGCTGCGGCTGGGCCTGAGCTCGCACAGCCTGTGGGAGCTGGCGCGCGCGATCGCGCTGCAGCCGGCCTATGTCGCCTGCGGCCCGGTCTGGGCGACGACCACCAAGGACATGCCGTGGACGCCGCAGGGTCTGCACAACCTCGGCTGGTGGTCGCGCATGGCGCCGGTGCCGGTGGTGGGCATCGGCGGCGTGCTGGATGAGGCGCAGGTCGAGGCGGTGGCCGCCAGCGGGGCGGCCGATGTGTGCCTGGTGCGGGCGCTGGCGGTGCCGCCGGGGGCGCCCGCCGCGGTCTCGCGCGAGGCGCTGGCCCGCATGCAGGCCGCGTTTCAGTGCGGCCGCGCTCGGCCTGTGGTCGGGCCGCCGGTCTGGCCCAGGCCCACCCTCGACCCCGAGGCCGACCGCGGCTGAGCGGCGCCGCTCTCGGTCTCGATCCGGCGGCTCAGCGCGAACCAGGCCGGCACCTGCTCGGCCGGCAGCTCATGGCCGCAGGCGTAGCCCTGGGCCGCGTCGCAGCCCAGCTCGGTCAGCCAGGCGCGCAGGCCCAGGTCATCGACGCCGGACACCACCACGCGGGCCTTCCAGCCCTGGGCCAGCGCCACCACCGAGCGCACGACGGCGGTGCGCTGCGCCTCGTCGCGCAGCAGGCCCAGCGCGCCGGCATCGAACTTCAGCTCGGCCACGGCGGCCGGGGCGGCCAGCGCCAGGTGCAGCGCCATGCCGTCGCCCTCGTCGTCGATCGACAGCGGCATGCCGGCCGAGGTCAGCGCCTCGATGACCTCGGCGCCGCGCTGCATGATCGCCGCGCTGCGGGCCTCGATCGTCAGATCGCTGGCGGGCCAGCGGTGATGTTCGAGCAGGCCCAGCAAGGCGGGCGCCAGCGTGCTCTCGTCGAGCAGGCGGCCCGGCAGCGGCAGCGACAGCTTCACCGGCAGGCCCTGGCGCCGCCAGGCGCAGGCCGCCTCCAGGGCGCGCGACACGGTGCCGAGCAGGCGCCGCATCTGCTGGCCGCGGTCGGCGCGCATCGCCGCGCCGACGCTGGTCGGAGCGAAGTCGCTCGCGCCGCTGCCGGGGCCGGTGATGATCTGCAGCCGCAGCAGCCGCCCCTCGCGCAGGTCCATCACCGGCATGAAGCCGGGCGCGGGCTGCTCTTCGTCCGCTGCGGCGTCGGTCCGTGCGGCAGCCGCCTGGCCGCGGGGCTCGTGCAGGGCGGTGATCACCTGCATCGCACGGGCCTGCTCGAGCGCGGCGCTGGCCTGTTGCAGCAGCTGCGCCGTGTCGCTGGCATGGCGCGGACACAGCGCCACCCCGACATGGACCTGCAGCCGACCCGCAAAGCCGGCGGCGATCTTCTGGCCCATCGCCATCAGTCCGCCCACCGAGGGGTTGCCGGGAATGAGCGCGAGGAACTCGTCGGGCCCGCTGATGGCGAAGCTGTCGGTGTGGCGGCTCATGGCCAGCAGCTGGTGCGCGAACTCGTCGCGCAGCGCCTCGGCGGGCTCGCCGCGCGCCGTCCCGGCCGCCCGGGGCGCGGGCGCCGAGATGCCGATGCACATCAGCGCGAAGGCCGCCCCCCCGCGGCTGACCCCGGCCACGGCCTGGCCGATGCGATCGAGCAGCAGGTCGCGGTGCGGCAGCCCTGTCCGCGGATCGATCAGTCCGAGCTGACGCAGCGTCGCGTCATGGTCCTGCGCCTGCAGGGGGCCTTCTTCCATCACCACGATGCGTAGCTGGTTCATGGGTGTCGAGCGTGCGGGGGGCATGCCCCGTTGGAAAACGATGCGGGCGACGGTAGCAGTCTGTCGCGTTGCTGACCTTGCGTGACGCTTTCCTGTCCGGCGGGCCGGCGTCGGCGGCATGACCATTCACGAATGGTCGATGAAATGCGATCACCGTGTCGAAGGTTTCTTCCGGTTACCCTTTCCCGCCAGCAGGGATTTGGCCTGATCGGGGTGAGGCTCATCCGCAGGTGTCGGCGGCTTTGCGCACGCCCCGGGGGCTGGATGAGCGGGCCTTCGGTGCGGAGACGGCCCCGGGCAGGTGGGGCGACAGCAGCGCCTGCAGCGCCTGCAGCGACCGCGAGAAGGCCTGGTGGCGTTCGCCGTCCTCGGCTTCGCCCAGCGCCCGGGCCAGCCAGTGCAGCTCGTCCAGGCGCTCGCTGGCCTGCAGCAGCAGCTTGCTGCCGGCCTGGCCGCGCAGGGCCTGACGCAGCTGGGCCACGGCCTGCTCGGCGCTGTCGAGCTCGGCCCAGGTGCGGATGAGCTCGGCCAGGACGGTGGGCTGGTCCAGGCAGGGCGGCGGCGCCCGCCCGATCAGCGTGCGCAGCTGGGCGATGTGCGCCTCGATCTCGCTGCGCTGCGGCGGCTGCAGCGGCCGCCGGCGTCGCAGGCCGATGCGCAGCGTGCGCAGCTCGTCGAGCAGCTCGTCGCTGCCATGCAGCGCAGGCGGATGGGGCGGCGGCTCGGACGCATCGTCGGTGTGGTCGGCGACCTGCCAGGCCGGGTCGCCATAGGCCTGGAAGGCGCCCCAGCTGAGGTCGCTCTCGGTCGTGCCGTCGCGGGTGACCCGGCGCGCCTCGAAGACCGCATCCCCGAAGGGGCGGCCGTGCTCCAGCAGCTCGCGGTAGAAGGTGGTGCCGAACAGCGCCGCGCCCGTGTCGCTGACCGACCAGCCCGCCGCGATCACGCAGCGCACGCCGCTGTCGATGAGGGTCTGTGCCAGGCTGGCCGCGCGCTGCGGCAGCGAGATCCGGCCATCGATGTGCCCGAGATGGCAGCAGTTGAGGAAGACCAGCTCGGGCACCGGATCCATCGCGCCGATCTCGATGGCGGTGAGCATCAGGCCGGACGAGAGCACCACGCCGGTGCGCCCGCCCGGCCCCTCCTCGCTCAGGCCGTGCGCGCTGATGTGCACGATGTGCAGCGGCTGGCCGTAGAGCTGGCGCAGCACCTGAGGGGCCGAGGCGGCGGTCCCGGTGAGCAGCACCGGCTCGTGGCCGCAGTCGCGCAGCACGTCGTGGATCTTGCGCGCTTCCTGCTCGGCCTCGGGCAGCGGCGCCAGGGCCACCGCCGCGCCTTCGGTCGAGGGATCGCCGATCACCAGCGCCGCCCGGCCAGGACTGCGCCGCACCTGCCGGCGGAAGCGGTGGCTGCCGAGCTGGCGCACCATCGGCAGGGCCAGCGACAGGGCCAGGGGCTGCTCGACCAGCTCCTCGGTGACCAGCAGCTCCCAGGGAATGGCGGCGCTGCGCTCGTCGACCACCAGCACCGCACGGCGCAGCTGGCGCACCGTCTCGCGGAAGTCCGGCGGCACCAGCAGGTGAAAGAGCGTGCGGCCCAGGTCGTGGTCCCAGCCCGGGCCCTCGCCGGGCCGCGGGGGACGCAGCAGGGCCTCGAGCAGGCCGGCCTGCAGCGGCTGGCCGATCGCCTCGGCGCGGGCGCGTGCGCCCAGATGCAGGAAGTTCAGCGACCCCTCGGGGCCGGCGCTGATCAGCAGGCGCGGCCAGTAGCCGCCCGATCCCGCCTCGGCCGACAGACGCGGGCGGCGACCCTCGCCCTCGATCAGCATGGGGTCGCAGTGCAGGGTGCATCCCGCCTGGCGGGCAGCCTCGTCCAGCCGCGGTGCGAGCCGGTGCAGCGCGCGCACCGCCGACAGCGCGATGTCGCTGTAGAGCTCCACCAGCTCGAGCCGGTCGATGCGCAATGCCGTGCCGGCGATCTCCGCGAAGCGCTGGCTGGCCTGCAGCACGCCGCGCACCAGCGACTCGATCACCGATTCCAGCCCCAGCGTCGTCGAGGAATTGCCCCCCAGCAGCAGCGAGCCCAGCGCGAAGGCCCGCGGGGCGGGGCCGAACTGGTCGCGCACCTGCAGCAGGAGCCGCAGCACGCCGGTGCGCACCGCCTCGGTCAGCTCGCGCGTGCCCAGCGAGCCGTCGTACGGCCCCAGCCCGGTGACGATCGCGCCACGCATCAGCGGCGCGGCGGCCGGGTCGGCGCCGGGCAGGCCCTGCAGCACCACCGTGGCCGAGCCGATCGGGCCGGCGTACAGGCCCAGCCGGTGGCGCTCGCTCAGGCCGCCGGCGAGCAGGTCGCGGTCGATCAGCGCCTGCGGACCGGCGATCGGATCCTGCTCGTAGTGACCGACCAGCAGCGGCAGGTCGACGAAGCGAAGATCGCCGGCGCGAACCTGCACCGTCAGCGGCAGCCGGGCGTTCACACCGTGAAGGGCTTCTGGGCCAGGAAGGCCGCGCACGGGCCGAGCACGTACAGGTTCGGCGTCTGCGTCGGATCCATGCCGGCGGTGATGACGTTGCGGAACTGGGTGTAGTTGCCGCCGAAGCTGCCGTGGTTCCACACCTGCAGCAGCCGGCCGGTGAAGGCGCCGTTGAACTCGCCGTCCATCGAGGTCTGGTTGTCCTGGCAGCCCGAGATCAGGATGACCGAGGGCGCGAAGCTGGTCACCACGCCGGTCAGGCGGGGGCTGTCGATGCGCACCTGCGCCAGCGCCGCATCCGGGTCGATCGTGGCGCCGGCCTTGGCGGCCTCGGCGGCGACGTCCTTCTGCAGCAGGTCGTAGAAGTCGCGGTGGTCGCGGTAGGTCTTCAGCGCGATCTGCGGCGGCATCAGGCGCGGGCGCGGCATGCCCGCCGGCGGCGGCGGGGGCGGTGCGGCGCGGGTGACGGTGCCGCTGTGGCAGCTGTCGGACAGCACCAGCACGCGCACGCCGGCGGCGAAGCGGCTCAGCTCGAGGTAGAGCTCGTCGTCGATCAGCTGGCCGTCCCACAGGCACCAGGTCTCGTCCTGGCGGTCCTTCTCGTCGCCGTTGGTGTCGGGCACCTGGCCGCCGTGACCCGAATAGGTCAGCAGGAAGAAGTCGCCCGACTTCAGCGTGCGCGCGGCCTGGCGCATCGCGCCCAGCACCGCCGCGCGGGTGGCCTGCGCGGTCAGCAGCACCGTCGGCGTCATGCCCTTGGTGGCGGCGATGGCGCGCAGATCATCGGCATCGGCCTCGCAGGCGAAGAGCTCGCCGCTCCAGCCGGCATAGTGCGCCGGGCTGACCGTGTTCAGGCCGATGTGCAGCGACAGCGCCTGGGGGCGGGCGGCCGGCCGGATTGCGGGGGTCGCGGTGGCACGGGGCGCGCGCGGCTTCGCGGTGCGGGTCGCGGTCTTCTTGGCGGCGGCGGGCTTGGCGGCGATGTCGCTCATGCGTGGAATCCTTCAAAAATGAAAATGAAGTGGAAAATTCCTCCGCTGTTCTGTCCATCGGTCTGCGACGCAATACCCCTGGAACCTGTAGAGAATGTCACGCCTGTGCGCAGAATCGTTCCGCGCCATCGGATGCGCGGCCGCCGCGGCGGCTGTCCGCGGCGGGTCAGGCGGGCTGCCAGCTCAGCCGCACGTAGATCGGCGCGAAGGCCTCGGCCTGGGTGATCTCGAGCAGGCGCTCGCGCGCCAGCTCCAGCAGCGCGACGAAGGTGACCACCAGCACCGGCACGCCGCGCTCGATCTCGAACAGCTCGTGGAACTCGACGAAGCGCCGGCCCTGCAGCCGGCGCAGCACCAGCGTCATGTGCTCGCGCACCGAGAGCTGCTCGCGGCTGATGCGGTGGTGCTGGGTGAGCCGGGCGCGGCGCACGATGTCGGCCCAGGCCGCGCGCAGGTCGTCGGCGCTGACATCGGGAAACCGCTCGGCCGCGGCCTGCTCGATGTGGACCTGCGCGACCAGGAAGTCGCGCCCGCGCAGCGGCAGCTCGTCGAGGTGCAGCGCGCCGAGCTTGATGCGCTCGTACTCGAGCAGCCGGCGCACCAGCTCGGCGCGGGGGTCTTCCGGCTCGGCGCCGGGCTCGCTGGGCCGCGCGGGCAGCAGCAGCCGCGACTTGATCTCGATGAGCATCGCCGCCATCACCAGGTAGTCGGCGGCCAGTTCGAGGTTGCTGCGGCGGATCTGCTCGACATAGCCCAGGTACTGGCGGGTGACTTCGGCCAGCGGGATGTCGAGGATGTTGAAGTTCTGGCGCCGGATCAGGTAGAGCAGCAGGTCCAGCGGGCCCTGGAAGGCCTCGAGGAAGACCTCCAGCGCCTCCGGCGGGATGTAGAGGTCCTGCGGCAGGTCGAGCAGCGGCTCGCCGTAGAGCAGCGCGCGCGCCGCGGGCGCGTCGGCGCTGTCTGCGGCGTGCGGCTCCATCAGGCCTTGGTCTGGTAGACGTAGGGCTGCTGGGCGACGCGGGCGTCGTTGAAGCCGGCCTGGGCCGAGCGGTCCTGCTCGCGGTCCCACAGCAGGGCGCGGCCTTCGCGCTGGCGCTGCTCGAGCTGCGGATCCTTCTTCTTCAGGCTCTCGATGAACTGGGTGGCGTCGGACTGATAGGGCTTCCAGAAGAGCGGCATGGTGGCGGAGTCGGGCTGGGCGGGGGAGGGACTCCGGCAGAGACACCGTGCAACACGGTCGACAGGCCGGAGGGTTAGAGTAACCCCCGATTCTACAAACATGCCCGCCCGGATCGGGCCCTGTCATCCATGCAAGAGATCGAGCTGAAGTTCCAGATTCCGCCGCAGGGCCGCGATGCGCTGGCCAGCACCGTCGACGAGGATGGCGCCGTCGAGGCGGTGCGGCTGCAGGCGCGCTACTTCGACACCGCCGGGCGCGATCTGGCCCAGGCCGCCTTCGCGCTGCGGCTGCGCCGCGAGCGCGAAGGCTGGGTGCAGACGCTCAAGGGCCGCGGCGACGGCATGATGCGCCGGCTCGAGCACAACATGCCGGTCGATCTGCCGCGCGGTGCCGCGCCCGAGGCGGTGCCGGCGCTGTCGCTGGGCCGCCACGCCGGCACGCCCGCGGGCATCGCGCTGGCGGCGCTCCTGGCCCGTCAGGGCCTGAGCGAGCAGGATCTGGCGCTGCAGTTCTCGACCGACATCCAGCGCCTGAGCCGCGAGATCGAGGCCGAGGGCGCGCGCGTCGAGCTGGCGCTCGACATCGGCACGATCGAGGGCGGCGGGCAGACGCTGCCGGTGCACGAGATCGAGTTCGAGCTGCTGGGCGGCTCGGCGCACGGGCTGCTGGCGCAGTCCTATCTGTGGGTCGAGGCCTTCGGGCTGTGGCTGGACGTGCGCAGCAAGGCCGAGCGCGGCGACCGGCTGGCGCGCGGCGTGACGGTGGCGCCGCTGCCCCCCTTCGCGTCGGTGCCCGAGGACGCGCCCTTCGGCGCGCGGGTGGCGGCGCTGCTGCGCCCGGTGCTGGCGCTGGCGGCCGAGGTGGCCGAGGGTCAGGCCACGCCCGCGCACCAGGTGGCGCTGTCGGGCGGCATGAGCGCGCTGGCGGCGCTGCTGCGCCAGGCCCAGGTCGAGCCCTGGCTGGTCGACACCGCCACGCTGCTGTCGGGCCTGGCCTTCGAGCCCGGCGCCTGGCGCCTGGCCGACACCCAGCGCCTGTGGCTGGTGCTGATCGGCTTCACGCTGCCGGATGAGGCCGAGACGCCGTCCGACGCCGCCAGCTGACGAAGTCGAAGGCCGGGCCGCCCGGCTGCGGCGTGCCGGCCTGACGCGCCACCTCGACGAAGCCGGCGTCCGCGCCGCGCCATTCGGGAAAGACGGTGTCGCCGTCGAAGTCGGCGTCGATCTCGGTCAGCACCAGCTCGTCGGCCTGCGCCAGCGCCTGGGCGTAGAGCTGGCCGCCGCCGATGACGAAGACCCTGGGCGCCTCGGCCAGCAGCGCCAGCGCCTCGTCCAGGCTGTGCGCGACCTCGGCGCCGGCATCGCGCCAGCCGCTCTGGCGGGTCACGACGACATTGCGTCGGCCGGGCAGCGGCCGGAAGCGCGCCGGCAGCGACTCCCAGGTGCGCCGGCCCATGATGACCGGGCAGCCCATCGTGGTGGCGCGGAAGTGGCGGGCGTCGGCCGGGTCGTGCCAGACCAGCTCGTTGCCGCGGCCGATGACCCGGTTGCGCGCCACCGCCGCGATCAGCGCGACGATCGGGCGGGCCGGGCCGCTCATACCGCCACCGGCGCCTTGATCGCCGGGTGGTGACGGTAGTCGACGATCTCGAAGTCGGCCAGCTCGTAGTCGAAGATCGACGCCGGGCGGCGCGCCAGCTTGAGCTGGGGGAAGGGCAGCGGCTCGCGCGAGAGCTGCTCCGTCACCTGCGCGGCGTGGTTGCTGTAGATGTGGCAGTCGCCGCCGGTCCAGATGAAGTCGCCCACCTCCAGGTCGCACTGCTGCGCCACCATGTGGGTCAGCAGCGCGTAGCTGGCGATGTTGAAGGGCACGCCCAGGAACAGGTCGGCCGAGCGCTGGTAGAGCTGGCAGCTCAGCCGGCCCTCGGCGACATAGAACTGGAACAGCGCGTGGCAGGGCATCAGTGCCATCCGGTCGAGGTCGGCGACGTTCCATGCGCTGACCAGGATGCGGCGCGAGTCGGGGTTGCTGCGCAGCTGCTCGATGACCTGGGCGATCTGGTCGATGTGGCGGCCGTCCGGCGCCGGCCACGAGCGCCACTGCACGCCGTAGACGGGGCCGAGGTCGCCGCTGTCGTCGGCCCACTCGTCCCAG
>JAUPTP010000048.1 GCA_030918015.1 Pseudomonadota bacterium | reverse complement strand
GCTGGCGCGCGATGGCGTGCTGGTCAACGCCATCGCCCCGGCGCTGATCGAGTCGCCGCTGCTGCACAGCGACTGGTTCGATCCGGCGGTGCGCGACGAGCTGCTGCGCCGCATCCCGATGGGCCGCGCCGGCCGCCCCGCGGAGGTCGCCGAGATGGTGGCCTTCCTCTGCAGCCCGGCGCTGAGCTTTTCCACCGGCGCCGTGTTCGACCTCTCCGGCGGCCGCGCCACCTACTGATCCGTCCCTCGATCCGATTCACCCGCCTCACACCCGACCATGACCCCCCCCGAACGCCATCCCCGCCGCAGCGCCAGCCTCCTTGTCGAGGGCGCCGACGTGCGCTACCACGTCGCCGGCGACAGCCGCCCCGGCCAGCCCCCGCTGGTGCTGGTGCACGGCACGACCGGCAGCACCGACAGCCACTACGGCTACCTCTTCCCGATGCTGGCCTTCGAGCGCCAGGTGATCTCGGTGGACCTGGCACCGCCGCCGGGCGAGGCGCCGCTGACGCTGGAGCAGCTGGTGCGCCAGGTCGAGGCGGCGATCGAGGCCGCCGCGCCCGGCCGGCCGGTCGACCTGTGCGGCTACTCGCTGGGCGCGGTGGTGGCCGCCCGCCTGGCCGCCGGCCAGCCGCAGCGGGTGCGTGCGCTGGTGCTGGTGGCGGGCTGGATGCGCACCGACGGCCACCAGCGCCTGCGCAACCGCATCTGGCGCGAGCTGCGCGAGGCCGGCGCCGAGTCGCTGCGCTCGTTCATGATGTTCTGCGCCTTCAGCGCCGGCTTCATCGCCGCACGCACCGAGCCCGAGCTGACCGAGATGGCGCGGCGCATCACGCTCGACGCCTTCGTCGACCGCCAGATGGCGCTGAACGCCGGCATCGACATCAGCGCGCAGGCGCCGGCCATCCGCGCCACGACGCTGGTCGTCGGCTGCACCCACGACCAGATGGTGCCCCCTGAGCACGCGCGGCTGCTCTTCGCCGCGATCGACGACGCGCGCTACACGCAGATCGACGCCGGCCACGCGGTGGTGTTCGAGCGCCCGTCCGAGCTGCTGTGCCAGATCGGCCGCTTCCTGGACGCGCCCCACGCCCACGCCGCCGGCAGCGTCATCGCCGCCGAACAGCCCTGAACCTTTCCGTCTCCTGGAGCGCCCTCATGGATCCTCGTCCTGTCTCCCCGACCGTCGCCGCCCCCACCGAGCGCGACATCCTGATCGTCGGCTGCGGCTTCGCCGGCCTGGGCATGGGCATGCGCCTGCTGCGCAGCGGCCGCACCGATTTCCTGGTGCTGGAGCGCGCCGACGACGTCGGCGGCACCTGGCGCGACAACCACTATCCCGGCATCGCCTGCGACGTGCCCTCGCACCTGTACTCCTTCTCCTTCCGGCCGAACCCGGACTGGACGCGGGTGTTCTCGCCCGGCGGCGAGATCCAGCAGTACCTGCGCGACTGCGCCCGCGAGGAGGGGCTGCTGCCCTACATCCGCTTCGGCACGCCGATGCAGGACGCGCGCTGGGACGAGGCCCGCCAGCGCTGGACGGTCACCACGCCGCACGGCCTGTTCGTCAGCCGGGTGCTGATCGCCTGCCCCGGCCACCTGGCCGACGCGCACCAGCCCGACATCGAGGGCCTGGCCGGCTTCACGGGCGAGGTGTTCCACTCGGCGCGCTGGCGCCATGACGTGCCGCTGCAGGGCAAGCGCATCGGCGTGGTCGGCTCGGGCGCCTCGGCCATCCAGATCGTGCCGGAGATGGCCAAGGTGGCCCGCGAGCTGGTGGTCTTCCAGCGCAGCGCGCCCTACATCATCCCGCGCCCGGACCGCAGCTTCAGCGCCGCCGAGCGCCGGCTCTACCGCCGCGACCCCTCCGCCATCACGCGGGCGCGCTCGGAGATCTTCTGGGGCGGCGAGCACAACTTCATCCAGCGCCGCAACGTGCCGCGCTTCGTCGCGGAAGCCAAGGCGATGGCGCTGGGCCACCTGAGCGCCCAGGTGCCCGAGGGGCCGCTGCGCGAGGCGCTCACCCCGCGCTACGA
Source organism: Pseudomonadota bacterium (assembly GCA_030918015.1). Classification (GTDB taxonomy): domain Bacteria; phylum Pseudomonadota; class Gammaproteobacteria; order Burkholderiales; family Burkholderiaceae_C; genus Sphaerotilus. Next base: position 7,301 of record JAUPTP010000048.1, on the reverse strand, counting down.
GATCGGCTGCAAGCGCGTGCTGATCTCCAACGAGTACTACCCGGCGCTGCAGCACCCGAACGTGACGCTGGAGCCCTCGGCGCTGGCGCGGCTGGACGGCACGGAGGCGGTGGCCGCCAGCGGCCGGCGCCACGCGATCGACGTGCTGGTGTGTGCCACCGGCTTCGAGGCCACCCGGCCGCCCTTCGCGCGCCTGATCCACGGCCGCGACGGCCAGAGCCTGGATGCGCACTGGTCGACCGGCATGCTCGCGCACGACTCGATCGCGGTGCACGGCTACCCCAACCTGTTCATCATCAACGGGCCCAACACCGGCCTGGGCCACAACTCGGTCGTCTACATCATCGAGGCCCAGGTCGACTACATCCTGGGCGCGCTGGCCCACGCCCAGGCGCATGACATCGCCGTGCTGGAGGCCGACGCCCAGGCCCAGGACCGCTACATGCAGGCCCTGGACGCGCGCGCCCAGGGCAGCGTGTGGCTGGCCGGCGGCTGCCGCAGCTGGTATGTCGACGAGCGCAGCCAGCGCCTGACGCTGGTCTGGCCCGGCTACGCCTACGCCTTCCGCGATGCCAACGCCCGCTTCCATCCCGACACCTACCTGCAGACCCCGGCCGCCGCCCCGGCCCACAACGAGGAGACCGCATGACCCCCTTCTTCCGTCGCCATGTCCTGCGCCACGCCGCCATGCTGGCCGCGCTGGCCCTGAGCGGCCTGCTGGCCAGCGCACCGGCCGCCGCCCAGGGCGAAGGCCCGCCCGCGCGCATCCTGGTCGGCTTCAGCGCCGGCGGCTCCTTCGACGCGGTGGCGCGCCTGCTGGCCGAGCGCCTGCGCACCGAGCTCAAGCGCCCGGTCATGGTCGAGAACCGTCCCGGCGCCGGCGGGCGCATGGCGGTGGGCGCCCTGAAGTCCGGACCGCGCGACGGCAGCGTGGTGATGCTCGGCCCGGACGGCCTGACCGCGCTCTATCCCTTCACCCTGAGCAACCCCGGCTACGACCCGAAGAAGGACCTGGTGCCGATCGGCACGGTCAGCGAATTCCCGTTCGCGCTGGCGGTCAGCGCCCAGTCGAAGACCGCCACGCTGGCCGACTACGTGCGCTGGGCCAAGGCGCATCCGGACAAGGCGAACTACGGCGTGCCGGCGCGGGGCGCGCCGCACCACTTCTTCGGCATCACGCTGGGCCAGGCCATCGGCGTGGAGCTGCAGGACGTGCCCTTCCAGGGCAGCTCGCCGATGCTGGTGGGCGTGATCGGCGAGCAGGTCAGCGCCGGCATCGACGCCTTCGGCAGCGTGCTGGAGCAGTACCGCGGCGGCAAGCTGCGGCTGCTGGCGGTGTCCTCGCCGCAGCGCATGCCGCAGGCGCCGGACGTGCCGACCTTCTCCGAGCTCGGCCACAAGGCCATCAACGGCATGGGCTTCAACGCGCTGTACGCGCCGGCCGGCACGCCGGCGCAGGCGGTGGCCGAGTGGAGCCAGGCGCTGAGCCGGGTGATGGCCCAGCCCAAGATGCGCGAGCAGCTGCAGGCCATGGGCATGCTGCCGGTGGGCCGCGGCACCGACGAGCTGGTCAGCCGCCAGAACGAGGCCATCGCCCGCTGGGAGCCGGTGATCCGCGCCTCCGGCTTCCGCGGCGACTGAAGCGCCGCACAAGCCCGAACCTCCTTCCATCGATCCCTGGAGACACCCCATGTCCATCTCCCTTGCGGGCAAGACCGTCGTCGTCACCGGCGCGGCCTCCGGCATCGGCGCGGCCACCGCCGCGCTGGCCGCCGAACAGGGCGCCGAGGTCATCAGCGTCGACCTCCATCGTCCGGCCCGACCGGTCGGGCGCCATCTGCAGGCCGATCTGAGCGATCCCGCCTCGATCGACCGGCTCGTGGCCGCGCTGCCCGAGGGCCTGCACGGCCTGGCCAACATCGCCGGCCTGCCGCCCACCCGACCGGCCGAGGCCGTGCTCAAGGTCAATCTGGTCGGTCTGAAGTACCTGACCACCCGGCTGGTGCCCAAGCTGGCCGAGGGCGCCTCCATCGTCAACCTGGCCTCGCTGGCCGGGCTGGACTGGGCCGCGCAGGTGCCGAGCATCCGCGCCAGCGAGGACCTCGACTTCGCCGACGTCGAGGCCTTCTGCGCGCGCCACGGCCTGCAGGGCGCCCGCAGCTACTTCTTCTCCAAGGAGGCGCTGATCGCCTGGACGATGCAGAACCGCTGGACCTGGCGCGCCCGCGGCATCCGCATGAACGCGGTCAGCCCCGGCCCGGTGGCCACGCCGATCCTGCAGGACTTCATCGACACGCTGGGCGCCCGCGCCGAGGAGGACATGCGCATCATGGACCGCCCCGGCACGCCGGCCGACATCGCGCCGGTCGTGACCTTCCTGCTGTCGGACGGCTCGGCCTGGATCCGCGGCACCAACCTGGCGACCGATGGCGGCATGCACGCCAACGTGCTGTGCCAGATCCACGGCCTGTGAGCCCCGCCCATCCCCCAGGAGAGCCGACATGACGACCATGACGATCCCGATGCTGATCCGCGGCGAGGCGACGCTGGCGCGCGGTGGCCGCCACTTCGAGCGCCGCAACCCGCTCGACGGCAGCGTGGCCAGCCGCGCGCCCGCCGCCACCGTCGAGGATGCGCTGGACGCGGCACAGGCCGCCGCGCAGGCCTTCGCGGGCTGGTCGCGCACCGGCCCCTCGGCCCGACGCGCGCTGCTGACGGCCGCCGCCCAGGCGCTGGAAGCCCGCCAGGAGGCCATCGCCCAGGCCATGGCTGCCGAGACCGGCGCCTCGGCGCTGTGGGCGGGCTTCAACGTCCATCTGGCCGCCGACATGCTGCGCGAGGCCGCCGCGCTCACGACGCAGATCAACGGCGAGGTGATTCCCTCCGACGTGCCCGGCAGCGTGGCGATGGCCCTGCGCCAGCCCGCCGGCGTGGTGCTGGCCATCGCGCCCTGGAATGCGCCGGTCATCCTGGCGGTGCGAGGTCTGGCGGTGCCGCTGGCCTGCGGCAACACCGTGGTGCTCAAGGGCAGCGAGATCTGCCCCGCCACCCAGGGCCTGATCGTGCAGGCGCTCCAGGAGGCCGGCCTGCCGCCGGGCGTCGTCAACTACGTCACCCATGCGCCCGAGGACGCCGCCGCCGTGGTCGAGGCCCTGGTGGCCCATCCGGCGGTGCGGCGGGTCAACTTCACCGGCTCCACCCATGTGGGGCGGCTGATCGCGCAGACCTGCGCGCGCCACCTCAAGCGCAGCGTGCTGGAGCTGGGCGGCAAGGCGCCGCTGCTGGTGCTCGACGACGCCGACCTCGAGGCAGCGGTGGCCGCCGCCACCTTCGGCGCCTTCGCCAACTCGGGCCAGATCTGCATGTCGACCGAGCGGCTGATCGTCGACGAGCAGGTGGCCGACGCCTTCGTCGAGCGGCTGACCGAGCGCGCCCGCGCGCTGCCGCTGGGCGATCCTCGCCTGGGAGCGGTGGTGCTGGGTTCGGTGGTGGACCAGGCCACCGTGGAGCGCTGCAACACGCTGATCGACGACGCCCTGGCCAAGGGCGCCCGGCTGTGCTGCGGAGGACGCGCGGACAGCACGCTGATGCCCGCCACGCTGCTCGACCATGTGACCCGCGAGATGCGGATCTACCACGAGGAAAGCTTCGCGCCGGTCAAGGCCATCGTGCGCGTGCGCGGCGAGGACGCGGCGGTGGCCTGCGCCAACGACAACGCCTTCGGCCTGTCGGCGGCCGTGTTCGGTCGCGACCTCGCTCGGGCCTGGCGGGTGGCCTCGCACATCGACAGCGGCATCTGCCATGTCAACGGCCCCACCGTGCACGACGAGGCGCAGATGCCCTTCGGCGGCGTCAAGGGCAGCGGCTGGGGCCGCTTCGGCGGACGCGCCGGCATCGAGGAGTTCACCGAGCTGCGCTGGATCACGATGCAGACGGCGCCGCGCAGCTATCCGTTCTGAGGGCAGCGCACGCCCCGGAAGTTCTCCACAGGCGCCCCTGTGGAAAAGGCCTCCCCAGCCAAGCTCGGGAGGCCTTTCTTTCAGGTCGAGATCACCCGATCGGGCCTGTTATCCACAGACCCGTCATGCTGGATCAGCGCACGACGGCGATCTGCTCGCGCTTGCCACCCTTGTAGGTGAACATCGTCAGGGCGCCGTTCTTGATGTCGCCCTTCTCGTCGAAGGCGATCGTGCCGGTCACGCCCTTGTAGCCGCTCGTCTTGGCCAGCACCGGCAGGTACTTCGCCGGGTCGCTCGAACCCGCCTTCTCCATCGCCGCCACCATCACGTTCACCGCATCGAACACGTACGGCGCGTAGATCTGCACGTCCGCACCGAACTTCGTCTTGAAGCGCGCCTTGAAGTCCTCCATGCCCTTCTTCTGCTCGCCCTCGACGCCACCGGCCTCGGCGCACACCACCTGACCGTCCTCCATCGCGCCGCCCGACAGCTTCGGCAGCTCGCCCGAGCAGATGCCGTCGCCGCCCATCAGCTTGGCCTTGATGCCCAGCTGCTTCATCTGCCGGATCATCGGGCCCGCCACCGCATCCATCCCGCCGAAGAACACGATGTCCGGCTTCTTCGCCTTCAGGTTGGTCAGGATCGCCGTGAAGTCCGTCGCCTTGTCGTTCGTGAACTCGCGCGCCACCGTCTTGCCACCGGCCGCCTTCACGCCCTTCTCGAACTCGTCGGCCACGCCCTGGCCATACGCCGTGCGGTCATCGATCACCGCGATCGACTTGCCCTTGAGCGACGTCACCGCATACTTGCCCAGCGTGCCGCCCAGATGCACATCGTCCGCCACCACCCGGAACGCCGTCTTGAAGCCCTGGCGCGTGTACTTCGGGTTCGTCGCCGACGGCGAGATCTGCGGCAGGCCCGCATCGCTGTAGATCTTCGAGGCCGGAATCGTCGTGCCCGAGTTCAGGTGCCCCACCACGCCGGCAACCTTCGAGTCCACCAGCTTCTGCGCCGCCGCCGTGCCCTGCTTCGGGTCCCCGCCGTCGTCCTCGGCCAGCAGCTCGAACTTCACCTTCTTGCCGCCGATCGTCACGCCTCGGGCATTGAGCTCGTCCACGGCCATGCGCGCGCCGTTCTCGTTGTCCTTGCCCAGGTGCGCGATGCCGCCGCTCGTCGGGCCCACATGGCCGATCTTGACCACTTCCTGCGCCGAGGCCGAGCCTGCGGCCGCCAGCAGCGCCAGACCAGCGAGCGCGACATTGAGCTTGTGATTCATGGATCAGAACTCCAGGGTTGCAATGAAGACGGGAGAAAACTTAACCCAAATCCGGCCCACCCTCCAGCGATGGGATCAGGTTCTGGGGTAAGCCCTCAGCACAAGCCAAGACAGCGGCGGCGACCGGCGCCACCCTCAACGCAATCGCTGCCGGGCCAGTTCCTGGGCCACCGCCCGGCGGACGACCTCGCGCAGCGTGCCCAGCACCTCCACACGCACTTCGTGGACCAGGCTGTCGGCCAGACGCTCCAGCACCGGCTCCAGGCAGGCGCGCAGCCGCGGCTCGAGCAGCCGGTCGACCTGACGCTGCACATCGACCAGCACCTGCTGGGCGATCTGGTCCTCGGCCCGGTCCGGCCAGAGCCCGGGCGAGATGACGCTCACCGCGTCCGGCGAGGTCGGCTCCAGCCGACCGGCACCGCCGGCCTCGAGGGCCAGCGCCCTGGCCACGGCCTCGGCGGCCGGCAGCGCAGCCGCCGCCACAGGCAAGGGCTCGACGCCGACGGCCTCGGGCTGCACCACCTCGGTCAGGGTCGGCACGGGAATGGCTGCGGATCGGTCTGCGCTCATGCGGCTCCCGCCTCGTGCTTCTCGATGCGTGCACCGGCCGCACCATAGGCCCGCCAGCGCACGCGGGCGCGATCACGGTCGAACTCGTCGCGGCTGACGATCTCGATCACGCGCCGGTAGGGCTGCCAATCGGAAGGCACCTCATGGCCCAGATTGACCAGCACGTCGTGACCGAGCGCCGGGCTGGGCTGATCGAGCAGCAGCACGGGCGTGCCCTGCAGGCGCGCGGGCAGCGCCTCGGCCTGCGGCCCGCGCCAATGCGGCACGAACTCCAGCGGATCGAAGGTCCACAGCAGCCGGTCGATCTCGGTGAGCATCGCCGGCTCGCCGGTCACGACGACGCGTGCGCCACTGCGCCAGGCCTTGCGCAGCAGCCGGCAGGCGTAGGCCCGCCGCTCCGGCACGTTGAAGTGGAAGGCGACCGCGGGCATCACGGCGCCTGCGCTCACTTGACCTGCGACAGCACGAAGTGCGTCAGCAGCGGCACCGGGCGCCCCGTGCCGCCCTTGGCCGCGCCGCTGCGGAAGGCCACGCCCGCCACGTCGAGGTGCGCCCAGCGGTAGGCCTTGGCGAAGCGCTGCAGGAACTTGGCCGCGGTGATCGCGCCGCCGGCCCGCGGGCCGACGTTGGGCATGTCGGCGAAGTTGCTCTTGAGCGCCTCGTCGTACTCCTCGTCGAGCGGCAGGCGCCAGGCGGTGTCCTGCGCGGCGCGCCCTGCCGCCAGCAGCGTGTCGGCCAGCGCGTCGTCCGGGCTGAAGAGACCGGCATGGTGATGGCCCAGCGCGATGATGCACGCGCCCGTGAGCGTCGCGATGTCGACCACCGCCGCCGGCTTGAAGCGCTCGGCGTAGGTGAGCGCGTCGCACAGGATCAGCCGGCCCTCGGCATCGGTGTTGAGGATCTCGATCGTCTGGCCCGACATCGAGGTGACCACGTCGCCGGGCTTGACCGCGCGGCCGTCGGGCATGTTCTCGCAGGTCGGGATCAGGCCGATCAGGTTGACCTTCGGGCGCAGCGCGGCCACCGCGCGGAAGGTGCCCAGCACGCTGGCGGCGCCGCCCATGTCGAACTTCATCTCGTCCATGTCGCCGGCCGGCTTGATCGAGATGCCGCCGGTGTCGAAGGTGATGCCCTTGCCCACCAGCACCACCGGTGCGTCCTTCTTGGCCGCGCCCTGGTACTTCAGCACGATGAAGCGCGGCGGCTCCTCCGAGCCCTTCGCGACCGCCAGGAAGGAGCCCATGCCCAGCGCCTCGATCTCCTTGCGCTCGAGGATCTCGGCCTTGACGCCCTTCATCTTCGCCAGCGCGCGGGCCTCGTCGGCCAGCTGCGAGGGCGTGCAGTGGTTGGCCGGGCGGTTGGCGACCTCGCGCGCCAGCTCGACGCCGGCGGCGATCGCGGCGCCGCGCGCCAGACCGGTGCTCACCTCGGCTTCGGCGGCCGGCGCACAGACCAGCTCGACCGTGACCAGGCGCGAAGCCTCGGGCGCGCTCGGC
>JAUPTP010000047.1 GCA_030918015.1 Pseudomonadota bacterium | reverse complement strand
TCCGGGAAACAGCCCATGCCCAGCAGGGGTGATTGCACGATCAGCTGCGCACGCGGCGCCCGCCCACCTCAGCGCAAAGCCTGCTGGGCCAGGCGTTCGGCCGCCGGCGTGGACAGGCCCAGCCAATGCGCCAGCTCCTCGAGCTCGTCCAGTTGCAGCCCCTCGGCAGGATCGCCTTCAGCCCGCATCGCCAGCGTGGCGGACAAGGCCAGCAGACGGCGTTGCGGGAGCAACCAGGCCTGCCGCCCCCGCTCCGACGCCATCACCGCGTCCTGGATGTGGGGCAGCAACTGCCCCAGCAACGAAGGCAGACAAGCCTCCTGGATCAGGGCCTGCTGCACTTCGGTCAGCGAGCAGCCCAGCACTTCGCGCTGACGCTCTTGGTCAGGATCTCGGCCGAGCTGCTGCGCCACCCCAGGCGCCCGGCACCACAGCAACACCTCGGCCAGGTTGTGCATGACAGCAGCGCCTTGCATGGTCTCGGCATGCGGGTCGGCATGCTGCAATTCGAAAGCCGTGACGATGCGAGCCATGAGCCAGGCACGCTCCAGCAGGCGCATCACGTCCTGCAAGCGACGATCGCCGTCGAGAGACAGATCCTCTTCAAGCACACGCAATCCTGCAGGCGGGAAAGCGTGAAAGAACGGGCCGATCCCCATCAAGACCACCGCCGCCGTCACGGTCTGCACCTCGGTGATCTGGTGACTCGTGCGATGTCGCCCGACATGCGACAGCACCTTCAGCGTCATCAGGGGATCTCCGCGCACCGCCTCGGCGATCATGTGCGCGTCGACGGTGCCCCGCCGTTCTTCGAGAAGCGCCAGTTCGGTCAACTGCTCTGCCGTGTCCGCCAGCACCGGCACGGCCGCCGCCAGGAGAAATCGCGACCAACCCTCAGGGCTGTGCGGAAAGGAAGTCTGAGAGCTCATGCCAGGCCCCTTGGACAGGTCAGCAACAGGAATCACCCACCCGATGCTAGAGCGCCCGAAGAGCGGCAATCGCCAGATAACCCTGGGAAACAGGACGCGCCAGCCAACACGGCGCGATCAGTGGCGAGCCCGGTCGGGCAGCAGACAGACCAGTTCACCGTGCCGGTAAAGCGCCTCGAAAGGCCGCCCATCCAGATCAATCGTCCGCACCTCGAGCGTGACGCCTTCGCTGGCGCAGGCTTCGTGAGCGGCACGATCCCGATCCAGATCGGCCACAAGACGCGTGCGACGCTGGCGGATGCTGCGGAGCCAGGAGCGCAGAAGCCCGAAGCGAGCCACAGAGGCGACGCCCCGCTTCGGAGGCGGCACCGTGCGCAGCAGGGTCAGAGGCAAGAAGAAGGACGGCGTGTTCATGATGAGGCCAGGCTGGAGAAGAATCAGGGATCACGAGGTGGAGACGGGCTCGGTACGGTCATTCGGCAAGAATTCAGGACCATGGATTGGGGTTTCATCGAATTCAAGTTGACTTCCATGAAAGGGATCAGGGGAAAATACCCCAGGATATTTGCTTTCTTTGCAAAGTCCAGAACGAGCAGAACCATGCTAGGTGTGCATCGCTGCAGCGGGAAGCCCCCGAAAGATGGAATCTGGGCCGATTTGGGTCACAAAAATTTTGCTCTGATCGGTATTCAGTGAAAACCCTGACCCCGGCGACACGGGAGATTCGCTGACCTAGGAACAGCACGGGTATCAGGGGCATCAGGGTCGGCCTAGGATGGCCCCATGAATGCCCACGCCGTTGCCCTTCTGCCCGTGCGGATCCTGAGGCCGCTGCAGCCGATGACCTGGCTGGAGCGCGCGTGGCACGACATCCGCGAAGTGCCCGCGGTGAGCTTCGCTCACGGTCTGGTGATGACCCTTTTCGGTCTGGTCGTTGCGCTGGTCGCCAAGGATCGGTTCTGGCTGCTGGCGGGTGCCCTGTCAGGGTTCCTGCTGGTCGCCCCCATCCTGGCGACAGGCCTCTATGCGGTCAGCCGCGCGCTCGAGCGCCACGAGCCGGCAGGCTGGTCGACCGTGATCGCCATCTGGCGCTCGCTGGACCGACGCCTGGTGACCTTCGGCCTGCTGCTGGCGGCCGCCGGCACCTGCTGGGTGGGGACCTCCGCGGCCCTGATCACGCTGATGGCCCCGGTGCCGGTGAACACGCCGGTCGACTTCATGCGCCATGTGGTGGTCCATCCCGACTCCTGGCTGTTCGAGATCTGGCTGGCACTGGGCGGCCTGCTGGCCGCACCCGTCTTCGCCTCCAGCGTGACGGCCATCCCGATGCTGGTCGACCGTCAGGTCAGCGTCGGCGACGCGGTGCTGGCCAGCTGGCGCACCGTGCTGGAGAACCCGGTGCCGATGGGCGTGTGGGCCGTGCTCGTCATGGGCTTCACCCTGCTGGGGCTGGGCTCGATGATGCTGGGCCTGATCTTCGTGATGCCGATGCTGGGCCATGCCAGCTGGCATGCCTACCGGGACCTGCTGCCGGCCGAAGCCGGCACGGACCGCGTCGCCAGCTGACCACGACGCAGACCGGCCTCAAAAATTGATCGCCATCAAGTGACGAGCCCCGCTTGAAAAAGGGCATCGGCAGCGGCAGCGCTGGCGCGCTTATCATGCCGCGCTTCGCTTCTTTCCGGCCCCCACCGCTCTGTCCATGTTCGGCTACACCGAGGAACAGCTCGCCCAGTTCGGTCTGACCGTCGGTGTCAGCGCCTTCATCCTGTACATGCTCTTCATCGTGCTGCAGCTCGCGCGCGAATCGAAGGCAGGCAAGTTCGGGACCTTCATCCTGTTCGTGGTGCTGGCCTTCGGCATGCTGGGCTTCGTCGCCAAGAACGTGATCGCCTGGGTGATCGGCATCTGACCGGTCAGACGCGCAGGCGTGGCCCCGCAGGGCCGCGCGATCAGAGCACCATCTTGACCATCGGGTGCGTGGTGAGCGTGCGGTAGAGCTCGTCGAGCTGCTCGCGGCTGGTCGCGTTCACCGTGATCGTCAGGCCCAGGTAGTTGCCCTTGGCGCTGGGCCGGTGCTCGATCGTGGCGGGATCGAAGCCCGGATCGAACTGCAGCGCCACCTGGGCGATCGCCGCAGGGAAACCCTCCACATGCAGCCCCATCACCTTGATGGGGAAGGCGCAGGGATACTCGATCAGCGACTGCTCGGGCGGAATGACGGGCGGGGTGTGCATCTCGGATTCTCCTTGCCTCAGCGCATCCACAGCCGCACCTGGTCCCAGGCGCGGCCGAACATGCCGGCCTGCGCGACCGGCTCCAGCACGGTGACCGGCACCTCGGCCAGCACGCGCGTGCCCGAGAGCACCTTCAGCGTGCCGACCTGCTGGCCCTGGCTGAGCGGCGCGATCAGCGGATCGGTGCGCACCAGCTGCGTCTTGACCTGAGCGGCCTCGCCGCGCGGCACCGCCACCGCCACCGGCACCTGGGTGCCGATCTTGGCCGTGGCCGCGGCCCCCTTCCAGACCTCGGCCGTGGTGATGGTCTGGCGGGCGTCATAGACCTTGACCGCATCCCAGCTGCTATAGCCCCAGTTGAGCAGCTTCTGGCTCTCGACCGCGCGGGCCTCCTTCGAGGAGGCGCCGACGACGACGCTCAGCAGCCGGCGCGACCCGTTGGGCAGGTCGCGCTTGGCGGTGGCGATCAGGCAGTAGCCGGCCGCATCGGTGTAGCCGGTCTTCAGGCCGTCGACGCTCGGGTCGCGCCACAGCAGCAGGTTGCGGTTCTGCTGCGTGATCTTGTTGAAGGTGAATTCCTTGATCGAGTAGAACTTCACCTCGCCGGGGAAGTCCTGCAGCAGGCGGGTGGCGATGACGCCGAGCTCGCGCACCGTGCTGACATGGCCGGGCGCGGGCAGGCCCTCGGGGTTCTTGAACTGCGACACCTTCAGGCCGAAGGCCCGCGCCTGGCGGTTCATCATCGCCACGAAGTTCTCGACCGAGCCGCCGACCGCCTCGGCCAGCAGCACGGTGGCGTCGTTGCCGCTCTGCACGATCATGCCCTTGATCAGGTCCTCGACCTTCACCTTGGTGCCGACCTGGATGTACATGCGCGACGCGTCGGTCATGCCGGTGCGCCAGGCACGCTCGGAGACGGTCAGCTCCTGGTCGAGCGCGAGCTTCTTGTCGCGCAGCGCCTGGAAGACCAGGTAGGCGGTCATCAGCTTGGTGAGCGAGGCGGGCTCGACGGTGGTGTCGGCCTCGCGGGCGGCCAGCGGCTGGTTGGCGCTCAGGTCGAGCAGCACATAGGCTCGCGCGGCGATCTCGGGCGGCTGAGGCAGCGCCTGGGCAGAGACGGTCTGCGGCAGCAGCGCGGCCAGCGCAAGGGAGGCAAGGAGTCGTTTCATCGGGGCGGTCGGAATCGTTCGTGCGTGTTGGAACACGCGGGCGGCCCGCCGGTTCCCCGGCGCGGCGGCAGAGATGCGCAGGCCGGTCAGCGCCAGCTGCGCACGATCAGGTCACGCAGCGGCGTGAGCTGGCCGTGGAAGAAGTGGCCGGTGCCAGGAATGACGATGACCGGCAGCTGCTGGGGCCGCGCCCAGTCCATCGTCGCCGACAGCGGCACGACGTCATCGGCCTCGCCGTGGATCACCACGGTATCGGGCGGCACGTCGGCGGGAAGAGCGCGCTGGGTCGAGGGGCCGACCAGCAGCAGGCGCGAGGCGCGCGCATCGCCCTCCAGCCGGGCGGCCGCCAGCGTGGTGACATAGGCGCCGAAGGAGAAGCCGCCCAGCGCCAGCGGGCGCCCGGGCAGGCGGTGCGCGGCGATCACCGCGAGCAGGTCCTCGCTCTCGCCGCGGCCCTCGTCGTGCGTGCCCTCGCTGGCGCCGACACCGCGGAAGTTGTGGCGCACCGTGCGCCAGCCCATCTGCAGGAAGGCGCGGACCATGGTCTGCACGACCTTGTTGTCCATCGTGCCGCCGAACAGCGGATGCGGATGCGACAGCACCGCCACGCCGACCGGCGCCTCGCGATCGGCCGGGTGGTCGATCGCGATCTCGATCGTGCCGACCGGGCCGGCCAGCCGGACGCGTTCGGTCTGCGCGTTCATCGGCCGACGTCCGCAGGCACGACCAGGCGCTCGACGACCTGGCCGTTCTTCAGGTGCGACTCGACGATCTCGTCGATGTCGCTGCGGTCGACGAAGGTGTACCAGGTCGCGTCCGGGTAGACCACCGCGACCGGGCCGCCGGCGCAGCGGTCCAGGCAGCCCGCCTTGTTGACCCGCACCTTGCCCGGCCCGGCCAGACCGGCGGCCTTGACCTGCTTCTTGCAGTGGTCGAAGGCTGCCTGGGCATCGTGGTCGGCGCAGCAGGACTCGCCGCTGTCACGCTGGTTCAGGCAGAAGAAGATGTGGCGTTCGAAGTAACTGCTCATGGGGGTGGATTGTAGAAGTCACCCCGATCGCGACGGGCTCGCGGGGGCTCGGATGCGGTGGGGATCGGCGACCTGGATCAGCAGAAACAGCAGCGCCGCGAAGGGCCACAGCCAGCCGATCCACTGCGCCAGCCCGTGGAAGCGGATGAAGCGCCCGCGCTCCCACCCCGTCAGGCTCAGCGAGAAATAGGGGTCGGTCCCGGCCTGCGTCACCAGCATGATCAGCAGCGTCAGCACCACCAGGCCCAGCGCGGCGACCAGCCGGCGCGGCGAGAAGGCCAGGCCCAGGCCCAGCGCCAGCCCGACGAGCAGCCCCGGCAGCACCGGCGGCGTCAGCCAGGACATCGCGTGCTCGGGGCCGAAGTTCAGCGTCGTCGACAGCGCGGTGGCCCCGATGCCAGCCAGCAGCAGCAGCGCCAGCGTCAGCACCCGGTGCCGCACGCGGCGCAGCATCACGAAGCTCACGACGCAGGGCGCCAGCAGCCCGAGCGCGATCACCACGACCTCGCTGCCGGGCTCCAGCGCCCCGACCGGATCGGGCAGCGGCACCCAGCGGTGCAGCGGCGTGTCGGCCAGCTCGTCGTCGAGCAGCGTCAGCAGCCGCTCCAGCCCCTGGCCGGTGGCCAGCGGCACCGGAGGCGGGAACAGCAGCCCCACCGGCCAGGACAGCAGCAGCGCCAGGCCCAGCGTGCCGTGGGGCACGAAGATCGCGTCGCGCAGCCGCTGCCAGTGGGCCAGCACCCCCAGGCGCAGCAGCAGCAGCAGCGCCAGCGCCCCCACCAGCGTGCCGGCGCTGTTGAGCACCCAGTCGTGACGGGACGGCACGCGCAGCGGCAGGCAGTACTGCGTCCACTCCATCGACAAGGACAGCAGCGAACCGCACAGCACGGCCTGCAGCAGCGCCCGCATCGGCGTCCGGCCCGCCCGCAAGCCCGCCAGCGCCAGCAGCAGGCCCAGCGGCAGGTAGCCGACGAAGTTGCCCCAGAGATCGAAGAGGTTGTGACGCTGCACCGGCAGCCACAGCAGCTCGTGCGGCGCCTGGCCGGGCAGCAGCACCGGCAGCCGCCACGGCCCGAAGGGATGCAGGCTGGCATAGACGATCAGTCCGGCCCACAGCCAGAGCAGCGGCCGCGCCGACGACGCCTGATGCTCGTGCGCCAGGGGGACTTCGTCGTCGCGGGTCATCGGGGTCGGGTGATCCGCCGGAGCCGATCAGAAGGGCTTGAAGACGACCAGCGCCACGATCGCGGCGAACAGCAGCACCGAGATCTCGTTGTAGACACGCAACCAGACATGGCTGCGCTGGTTGTCCATGTGCTCGAAGCGGCGCAGCAGCCGGGCGTTCATGTGATGGAAGCCGACCGCGCCGATCACCAGCGCCAGCTTGGCATGCACCCAGCCGTTGCCCGGGCCGCGCCAGAACGGCCAGCCCAGCCACAGCGCCAGGCCGCAGGCCAGCGCGATGGCCATCAGCACGGTCGAGAAGCGCTGCAGCTTGCGGCCCATCAGCAGCAGCCGCTCGCGCTCGGCATGGCTGTCGGGGGCGACCATCGCCAGGTTCACCAGGATGCGCGGCAGATAGAACAGCCCCGCGAACCAGCTGGCGACGAACAGGATGTGCAGGGTCTTGACCCCCAGATAGAGCGTGTCCATGAGGGGCATGATACGGCCCGTCCCCTCGGCCGGCACGCGCCGGGGCTCAGCCCGCGTCCTTGACGCACTTCTTGACGAAGCTGGCCTTGGCGGCGCCCGCCAGCTTCTTCTCGGCGGCCTGGCCCTCGCAGGCGGCCTGGGGTGCGACCGGGGCCGAAGCCGCGGCGGCACCGGCGCCGGCCGCGCATTTCTTCAGGAAGCTGGTCTTGGCGGCGCCGGCGAGCTTCTTCTCGGCGGCCTGGGCCTCGCAGGAGGCGTCGGCCGCCCGGGCGACCGGCGCGAGGGCGGCCAGGGCCAGGGTCAGCAGGGCGAGCGTGTGGCGGAAGGTCATGATGGCAGGGTCCCGTGTGAAGGCGCCGCCGCACGGCAGCGCAGCGCACGCAGCGCGCCGTGGCGCCAGGCCCATTGGACCCCCGGGCGACCGGGCCGACAAGCGGGAAAGCTGAAGGCCGGCCTCAGAGAATGCGCCGCGGGTGGGCCAGCGCCTCGTGCGCGGCGTGCAGGCGGCGCACGAGCACGCGGATGAAGGCCTCGTCGAACAGGTGCCGCGTGGCCGGACTCAGGTGCGCGAGCGACTCCGGGGTGAACGAGATCGTCGTGGCCGTGTCGGTGACGATGACGTCGGTGCTGTGCCGGCGCAGCTCCGGATTGGGCGCCAGGTAGGCCATCTCGCCCACCGAGGTGCCGGCCCCGAGCACCGCCACCCGCTGGCGATCGCGCCAGACCTCCAGCGTGCCGGTGGCGATGATGTGGAAGGTGCGCCCCTCCTCGCCGCGGCGGTAGAGCGCATGGCCGGCGGCCAGCCGCTCCCAGCGGGCACGGTGCACCACGTCCCACAGCGCCACATCGCCGAAGTGCGTGAAGAAGTCGAGCGTGCGCAGCAGCGTGAAGCGCTCGGAGTCCAGCACGCCCTGGACCGCGCCGCGCGGCACATGCTGCATCGCGATCAGGCTGGAGAGCGCCTCGCCCAGCGCCTCCCACGAGGGATGGCGGTCATCGGCGCGCTTGGCCAGGCAGCGCCTCACGACCAGGTCGAGCGCCGGCGAGACCCCCGTGCGCGCGTCCGCCAGCGAGGGCGGCTCGACATGGCAGATCTGGTGCATCAGGCTGGCCTGGCTGGACGCCTCGAAGGGCGGGTGGCCGGCGATCAGGTGATAGAGCACCGCGCCCAGGCCGTAGATGTCGGCGCGCGCGTCGAGCTCGGCGCCGTCGAGCTGCTCGGGCGACATGTAGGCCAGCGAGCCGACGCGGTGGATCTGCGTCTCGTCGGAGCGCAGGTTCAGCACGCTGCCGAAGTCGGTCAGCTTGATGTCGCGCACCGCGCGGTCGTCGCCCAGCGTCAGGATGTTGGCCGGCTTGACGTCGCGGTGGATCAGGCCCTGCCGGTAGCAGTAGCCCAGCGCCATCGCGCACTTGAAGCCGATTTCGACGATCTGGTCGAGCGGCAGCAGATGGTCTGGCGAGCAGAAGGCGCGCAGCGTCGTGCCCGGCACGTACTCCATCACCACATAGGGCGCGACCGGATCGGCCACCGCGTCCAGGATGTCGACCACGTTGGGATGGTGCAGCCGCCCGGCCAGCGCCGCCTCGGAGGCGAAGAAGCGCGCGAAGACATGCGCCTGGCTGGCCTCGACCATCACGCGCGGGCGCACCCGCTTGATCGCCACCTGCCGGTCGTTGAACTCGTCATGGCAGAGGAAGACCTCGCTGGTCGTGCCTTCGCCCAGGCGGCGGATCACGCGGTACTTGCCAATGCGCTGGGGCGGATCGGCCAGGGCCGGAGCGGAGAGATCGATCATCGGCGGCAGGCATCAAGCAGGGTGGGCGATCTTTCCATCACGCCCGCCCGGACACAAGTGCGAATTGCGCGAGCGACCCGCCCCGTAGAATCGCCCCCATGATTCAAGCCAAAGAGCAACTCCTCGCCGCCCTCGGCGACGCGCTGGCCGAGATCGCGCCGGGTGCGGCGATCGAGCCCGCCTTCGAAAGCCCGAAGCAGGCCGCCCACGGCGACCTCGCCTGCACCGCCGCGATGCAGCTGGCCCGACCGCAGAAGAAGAACCCGCGCGAGCTGGCCGGCGCGCTGATCGCCGCGCTGCAGGCCCGCCCGGCGGTGCAGCAGTGGGTCGAGGCGCTGGAGATCGCCGGCCCCGGCTTCATCAACATCCGCCTCAAGCCCGCCGCGCGCCAGCAGGTCGTGGCGCAGGTGCTGGCCGAAGGCGCCGGCTTCGGTCAGGCCGCAGCCAACGGCCGCAAGGTGATGGTCGAGTTCGTCTCGGCCAACCCGACCGGGCCGCTGCATGTCGGCCACGGCCGCCAGGGCGCCCTGGGCGACGCGCTGTGCAATCTGTTCGGCTCGCA
>JAUPTP010000046.1 GCA_030918015.1 Pseudomonadota bacterium | reverse complement strand
TCGCGGGGACCGCCTGGCTGGCGGTGCGGGCGCTGCACCGGGCCGTGCCCGAGACCGGCGCGCCGCGCTGGCTCGCGCTGGCCACCCGGCAGCTGAGCGCCCGGCCCGCGCTGGCGGTGCTGCAGGTCAGCGCGCTGGCCATCGGCCTGATGGCCTTGATGGTGCTGGTGCTGATGCGCACCGATCTGGTCGACAGCTGGCGAGCCGCCACGCCGGCCGATGCGCCCGACCGCTTCGTCATCAACATCCAGCCCGATCAGGCCGCCGACTTCCGGAGCGCGCTGGCCGCGGCCGGCGTCACGCGCTACGACTGGTATCCGATGATCCGCGGCCGGCTCACGGCGCTCAACGGCCTGCCCGTCACCCCCACGCAGTACGACGACAGCCGCGCCCAGCGGCTGGTCGAGCGCGAGTTCAACCTGAGCCACGCCGAGGCGCTGCCCGCCCACAACACCCTGGTCGAAGGCCGCTGGCCCGACCCGTCGGACGCCCCCCCGCTGCCCGGCCTGAGCGTCGAGTCCGGCCTGGCGCACACGCTCGGCCTGAAGCTGGGCGACCGCATGAGCTTCGACATCGCCGGCACCCGGGTCGAGGGCCGCATCACCAGCCTGCGCAAGGTCGACTGGGGCTCGATGCGGGTCAACTTCTTCGTGATGTTCACCCGCTCGGACCTGCCCGCGCTGCCGCTCACCTACATCTCCGCGCTGCGCGCCCCGGCCACGGCCGGCTTCGACGCCCAGCTGGCGCGCGACTTCCCCAACCTGACGGTGGTCGACGTCTCCCAGCAGATCGCCCAGGTGCAGACGGTGCTGGACCAGGTGATCCGGGCGGTCGAGTTCCTGTTCGGGTTCACGCTGGCCGCGGGCCTGCTGGTGCTGTTCGCGGCCGTCAGCGCCACGCGCGAGTCCCGCGCCCGGGAGTTCGCGCTGCTGCGGGCGATGGGCGCCAGCAGCGCGCTGCTGCGCAGCATCCAGCGCGCGGAGCTGCTCGGCCTGGGGGCGCTGGCGGGCGCGCTGGCCGCCGTCGCCGCCGTCGCGGTGAGCTGGGCCCTGGCACGGCAGGTCTTCGGCTTCGACTGGACGCCCTCGGCCCTCGTGCCGCTGGCGGGCACCGCGGCCGGGGCCCTGCTGGCCTGGATGACCGGCTGGTGGAGCCTGCGCGAGGTGCTGCGCCGGCCGGTCAGCGAGACGCTGAGGCGGGCCGCGGCCGACTGAGGCGCCGGCACGCGCCCGTTCAGGACTCAGGGGGTGGGCGCGATCTCGCCGAGACGGATCGCCGCCAGCGCGATGCGGTTGCCGCCCCGCAGCCGGGCATCCCCGAGCGCACGCACCGCACACTGGCTGAGCTCGGCCAGCGTGGCGGCGGTGTGCGGAAAGCTGGCGATGCCGATCGACACCTCGAAGCCCAGGCTGCGCCCCTCCTGCACGACCACCTGCGTGGCGCAGGCCCGGCGCAGATGCTCCATGCGGGCATGCGCGGTGGCCAGCCCGACCCCCGACAGCAGGATCGCGAAACGCCCGTCGCCGAGCTGGGCGAGCACATCCATCGCGCGGGTGTTGGTGCGCATCAGATGGCCCATCACTTCGGTGACCTGCTGGACGGCTGCCTCGCCATGGGTCTGCCTCAGGCCCTCGAGCCGGTCGATGGCCAGCAGCACCAGCGCGAATTCGCGGTGCTCGCGCTGCGACAGCGCCGCCTCGCGTCGCAGGTGCTCCTCGAAATGCTCGCGCCGGAACAGCTCGCCCGGCCGATCCAGCCCTTGTTCATGCTGCCGTCGCATCGCTTCGGTGGCTTGCTGCAGGCGCTCGATCTGGCCGAGCGCCTGCTGGAGATGAAGGGCTTCGCGGCGCGTGGCCGTCACGTCGCGCCACAGGGTCAGCAGCAGCGGCTCGCCCGCCGGATCGGACAGCACACGGCGCACCGCATGCAGCTCGACGCGGCGCCCCGCCACACGCTCGAAGACATGGTCCTCCACCGACAGGGCCTGGCCGCAGGCCAGGGCCCGCGCATCGGCCGCCTGGATCGCGTTGGCCACCGGCTGGGGCAGCCGCTCCAGATCGGTCGTGCCGACCACAGGCGCCTCCCCGATCCAGGCCTGCCACGACGGGCTGACCCACAGATGGCGCCCGTCGGAGGCGCGCTTGAGCGTGGCCATCGCACCCTCGACCAGCAGCAGATCGAGCAGGGCCTCGCTCAGCGCGACGGGGGCCACGACGGTATCGGACAGCACGGCTAGGCTCATCCGGCAATGATAAGCAGCGCCGGCCCCGCGCTGGCGCGGCCGGCGCCGCCCGGCCGTGAAGCCTGACCGACATCGCGCCCCGCTCCATCAGCCCATCAGCATCTGCATGCTCTGCTCGTACTCGTGGGTCAGGGCATCGAAGAGCTCGAGCAGCGACTCGCTGGTGGCCGCCAGGGTCACCCGCGCGCCCTGCTGGGCGCCGGCACGCACCGCCGCCAGCATGTCCTGCCAGGTGGCGTCGGCGCGGGCCAGGCCGTCGCGGATCGCCGGCGTCGACAGCGGAATGCCGCGCAGGTAGGTCAGGCCCTGCTCGAACGCCTCGGCCGTGGAGGCCATGTCCTCCGGCAGGGCCTCGCCGGCGGCCAGCGCCCCGCTGCTGCGCAGCAGCGCCAGCTTGGCCAGACGCTGAGCGAGCATGCGCTGGCGGCCCGAGACGTTGATGACATGCAGCGACGGCGTCAGCCCCGCGTTCTCGAGCGCCTGCGTCAGCCGGTCCGACAGGTCCAGCAGGCGCTCGGCATCCTGGTCGAGCTGCGGCACGCGTGCGGAGGCCGGCGCGGCCACCAGGCTGGACTGCACCGCGCTCCAGGTGGACTGCACCGCATCGAGCAGATCGCCGAAGGTCGGGCGCGACAGGGCACGGCCCAGCACCATCAGGCTCTGGTCGATCTGCGTGACCGAGTCGGCCAGCAGCGCACGCGAGCCCGCCGTCTCGACATTCATCGCCGCCAGCGCATAGAGCTTGACGATGCGCTGCGACAGCATGCGCAGGCGGCCCGAGCGGTTGATCGCCTCGGCGTAATGGGCCGAGTCGATCACCTGCTGCGACACCTGGCCGATGCGCTGCTTGGCGTGCATCGAGGCCGAGCGCAGCAGGCGGAACGCCTCGTCCTCGCTGATGTGGCGGGCATTCATCAGGATGCCCTTGGCGCGATCGACGAGCTTGCGCTCCTCGAAGCGGCGCTTGAGATCGCCGAGCTCCTCGCGCATCTGCCGGATCTGGCGATGACGCAGCACCGTGAACTGCAGCAGCGGGCGCAGACGTCCCGGCGCATAGCCGTTGACCACCCAGTCGTCGATGCCGCAGGCGATGGCGGCATCCATGGTCTCGGCGCGCACGTCACTGGTGAAGACCAGCACCGGCGACGGTGCCGCCGACTCCAGCAGGCGCACCGCCTCGAAGAGTTCGTCCCCAGGATGGGGATCCCAGACAATGATCATGTCTGGTGCATGGCGCACGGCCTCTCGCACCATGCTGGAGCATGGGCAACGGGCACAGACCTGGAATCCACTGGATTCGAGATCGGAGACAAGGGTCGGCGCATCGGGCTGCGCAGGAGCTACGGCCAGGATTTTCAGCACGGCGGAGGAGGACAAAAAGAGGGGAAAGGACAGGGTGACTTGTTCTGGGAAACCGCCCACGAGTAGCACGGGCCGCGCCAGCCTCAGGCGAACCACCTCAGGCACAACAATTGCTATCAAAGCCTATGGTCGCACAGCAGCGGCCTCGCCGACCCTTCTGCCGGGTCGGTATCCGACCCGACGACGGGCCGGAGCGTGTCACACGCATGACACCTGCGCACCCGAAGCGCTTCGCCCCCTCTCATGCAGCGGGGTCAAGCGGACCTCCCAGACCGGGGCGCCCGATTCCACCTAGCCGACGCGACTCACCATGTCCGACTTCAAGACATTCCTCAAGTCGGGGCACTGGCCGACCCTGGCCGCCTCGTTCCTGTACTTCGACTTCTGCTTCGCCATCTGGGTGCTCAACGGCGCCATGGGTCCGTTCATCAGCGAGACCTTCCAGCTGACCGCCGCCCAGAAGGGCTTCATGATCTCGGTGCCCATCCTGGCCGGGGCGCTGATGCGATTCCCGCTGGGCGTGCTGGCGCAGTACATCGGCCGCAAGAACGCGGCGATGGTCGAGATGGGCCTGATCGTCTGCGCGCTGGCCTTCGGCTACTTCGCCGTCGACACCTATGACGAGGTGCTGGCGATGGGGGTGCTGCTGGGCATCGCCGGCGCCTCCTTCGGCGTGGCGCTGTCGCTGGGCTCGGGCTGGTTCCCGCCGAAGTACAAGGGCCTGGCGATGGGCATCGCCGGCGCCGGCAACTCCGGCACCGTGCTGGCCGTGCTGTTCGCGCCCCCGCTGGCGATGAAGTTCGGCTGGCAGACCGTCTACGGCCTGGCCGCCTGCACGATGGTCCTGCCGATGCTGGTGATGTGGTTCGCCGCGAAGGAGCCGCCGGATGTCGAGCACCAGAGCTTCCGCGAGCACATCTCCTGCCTGTTCGAGAAGGACGGCTGGGCCTTCAGCCTGATCTATGTGGTCACCTTCGGCGGCTTCATCGGTCTGGCCAGCTTCCTGCCGACCTACTTCTATGACCAGTTCAAGGTCACCAAGGTCGAGGCCGGCCAGCTGACCATGCTGGCCACCGTGATGGGCTCGGGCGTTCGCGTCGTCGGCGGCTACATCTCCGACCGCGTCGGCGGCATCAACACCCTCAGCGGCGTGCTGGTGCTGGTGGCGATCTCGCTGGTGGCCTGCGGCTTCGCGGGCACCTCGCTGCCGGCGACGACGCTGCTGTTCATGCTGTGCTTCGCCGCGCTGGGCGCGGGCAACGGCGCGCTGTTCCAGCTGGTGCCGCTGCGCTGGCCGCTGACCACCGCGGTGGCCGGCTCGATGATCGGCGAAGTGGGCGCCCTGGGCGGCGGCTTCATCCCGAACGCGATGGGCCTGTCCAAGCAGCACGCCGGCACCTACCTGTGGGGCTTCGTGGCCTTCGCGATCCTGGCCGTGATCATGCTGGCGATGCTGCGCATCGTGCAGATCCGCTGGACCCGCACCTGGGCCGAGAAGGGTGGCCGCGCCCGCAGCACGCCGACCACCGTCGGCAGCACGACCGGCGCGCGCCGCACCGCCTGATCCCCGGCGGACCGGAAACGAAGTCCGCGGCCTGCCTGGTGCAGGCCGCGGCCGTTTCCGGCCTGCGTTGCCGCTGCGCACGCTCAGCGCGGCAGGAACAGCACCCAGATCACCAGCATCAGGTTGAAGATCAGCGAGATCACGCAGGTCACCTTCCACACCCAGGCCGGATCGCGCCTGGACAGCGGCGTCGAGGGCGGCGCGTTCAGCGGCCGCGAGGCCCCGCGCTCGAGCGCGAGCACGAACTCCTCGGCCGTCTCGAAGCGCTGGCGCGGATCACGGGCGATGGCCTTCATCACCACATGGTCCAGCCAGATCGGTACCTCCGGGCGCACGCGCGAGGGCGGCAGCGGATCGCGCCGGAAACGCGCGGTCTGCCAGGGCTCGATCTCGCCGTAGGGCAGCTTGCCGGTCAGCCACTGGTAGAGCGTCACGCCCAGCGCGAACAGATCGCTGCCGGTGTCGGCCGGCTGCCCCTCGGCGCCCTCCCACTGCTCGGGATTCATGTAGCTGGGCGTGCCGGCATGCAGGGTGCGGGTGGAGGCCGGCTCGCGCCCCGACACCGCCACCCCCAGATCCAGCACCCGCCACTGGCCGTCCTCGCCGAAATGCAGGTTGCCCGGCTTGATGTCGCGGTGGATCACACCAATGCGGTGCAATCGCCCAAGCGCCCGGCACACCGACAGGCCGCCGTGCACCACTTCGGTGACCTCGAAGCGCTTCTCGTCGGCCAGGAACTGCTCCAGCGTGTGGCCGCTGTGCCAGTCGAAGACGGTGTAGAAGGCGCTCGGCTGCTTGACCTGCCTCACGCGCACGAAGCCGGGCGCGCCGCTGTCGGTCACCTGCAGCCCCAGCCAGGCCTCGTGCGCCAGCATGGCCTGCTCCTCGCGGTCGCTCGCGCGCGACTCGTGCAGCGTCTTGATCGCCACCAGTTCGCGCGTGTTGCGATCGCGCGCCTGGTAGAGCCGGTGCACGCCGGTGTCGGCCACCAGCGCGGTGATCGCGTAGCCGTCGAGCATGTCGCCAAGCTTGAGCCGGGGCGGCACCGGCAGCTGGCGCGCCTGCAGCAGCGTGTCCTGCAGCCGCATCGGCTCCAGGCCCAGAACTTGCATGACCAGCGCCGTGACGTTGTCCTGACTGCCCGCCTCCAAGGCGGCCTTCACGACCGCCTCGCTGGCCTTCTGGGCGGGCGTGGCGGCCAGAAGCGCCCGGATCCGCTCGGGCCGGAGCACGCCATGCACGCCATCGGTGGTGAGCATGAAGAGGTCTCCGGTCTGCAGCTCGCCCTGGAGGTAGTCGGCCCGCACCGTGAGATCGAGGCCGATCGCACGCGTGAGCTGGCTGCGGAAGTCAGGATGATCGATGGCATGGTCCTGGGTGAGCTGCTGCAGCTCCCCATCGCGCAGGAGCCACGCCCGGGTGTCGCCAACGTGGGCGACCGTCCAGGTGTGACCCTGCAGGGCCAGCGCTGTCAGCGTGGTCAGCCCGGCGGTGCGATCCCCTCCAGGGGCACTGCGGCGCCGGTTGTGATCGGCCAGCCAGGCGTTCTGGGCACCGATCAGGCGGTCAAGGACGACCGTCGTCTCCCAGGTGGCCGGTGCGGCATGGAAGTCCTGCATCAGGCTCATCACCGTGGTCTGCGCGGCTTCCCGCCCCTGGCCACCGGCCGACACGCCATCGGCCACGGCCGCGATCAGGCCACGACCCGGCTCCTGCGCACCGGCGCGCACGGCAGCGGCGAAATCCTCGTTGTGTTCCCGCACCCCGCTGGTGCTCGTGTATCCGATGTCGACGTCGAAGCTCATGCGGACGGATTGTGAATGGGAATGCAACTTGTTCCAGATGAATTTGTATGGGCATGCCCTGAACGGGCATCCCGCAGCCAGGAGTTCGCAATGCCCAGGATGAAGCTCGTGATGATCGGCAACGGCATGGCCGGCGTGCGCGCGCTCGAGGAGCTGCTGAAGATCGCGCCGGCGCTGTACGACATCACCGTGTTCGGGGCCGAGCCGCACCCGAACTACAACCGCATCATGCTCAGCCCGGTGCTGGCCGGCGAGCAGACGCTCGAGGAGATCGTGCTCAACCCGATGGCCTGGTACGCGCAGCACGCCATCACGCTGCATGCCGGCACGCGCGTCACGCGCATCGACCGGGCGCGGTGCACCGTCGAGGCCACGCGCGCCG
The DNA here is from genome assembly GCA_030918015.1 of Pseudomonadota bacterium. Classification (GTDB taxonomy): domain Bacteria; phylum Pseudomonadota; class Gammaproteobacteria; order Burkholderiales; family Burkholderiaceae_C; genus Sphaerotilus. The sequence goes on along the minus strand of JAUPTP010000046.1, from coordinate 2,051 downwards.
ACGGCCAGACGATCACCGCCACCTACGACCGGCTGATCCTGGCCACCGGCTCCAACCCCTTCATCCTGCCGGTGCCCGGTCATGATCTGCAGGGCGTGATCGCCTACCGCGACATCGCCGACACGCAGGCGATGATCGAGACCGCCCGCACGCACCGCCATGCGGTCGTCATCGGCGGCGGCCTGCTGGGGCTGGAGGCCGCCAACGGCCTGAAGCTGCGCGGCATGGAGGTCACGGTCATCCACATCGGACCGTGGCTGCTCGAGCGCCAGCTCGACGAGACCGCCGGCCGGCTGCTGCAGAAGGCGCTGGAAGACCGCGGCCTGAGCTTCGCGCTGGGCGCGCACACCGATGCGCTGATCGGCGACGCGGACGACGGCTGCTCGGGGCGGGTGCGCGCGCTGCGACTCAAGGACGGCCGCGAGATCCCGGCCGACCTGGTGGTGATGGCCGCCGGCATCCGGCCCAACACGGCCGTGGCCCGCGAGGCCGGCCTGGTGTGCGACCACGACGGCCGCGGCGGCATCCGCGTCACCGACACGATGCAGACCGCCAGCGACGCCCGCATCTGGGCGGTGGGCGAGTGCGCCAGCCACCGCGGCATCGCCTACGGCCTGGTCGCGCCGCTGTACGAGCAGGCCCGCGTGCTGGCCGCTCACCTGGCCGAGGCCGGCACCGATCTCTACACCGGCAGCCAGATCTCGACCAAGCTGAAGGTGACCGGCATCGACCTGTTCTCCGCCGGCGATTTCATGGGCGACCACGACAGCGAGGAGATCCTGCTGTCCGATCCGGCCGAGGGCGTCTACCGCAAGCTGGTGCTGCGCGGGGGCCGGCTGGTGGGCGCCTGCCTGTACGGCGACACCGGCGACGGCAGCTGGTACTTCGACCTGATCCGCTCGGGCGAGCCGGTCGGCGCGATGCGCGAGCAGCTGATGTTCGGCAAGCTGCCGGCCGAACGCCCCCAGACCGCGCCCGCGCTGGCCTGACCCCCCGATTCCCCGCAAGCCCGCAAGACACGAGAAGGACTGCCATGACGCAGACCCAGCAGACCCGTTCCACCTGTCCCTACTGCGGCGTCGGCTGCGGCGTGATCATCGAGTCCGATGGCACGCAGATCACCGGCGTGCGCGGCGACCCCGCGCATCCGGCCAACCAGGGCCGCCTGTGCACCAAGGGCAGCACGCTGCACCTGACCGCCGCCAGCGAGATCACCCGCAGCGCGCGGCTGCTGCAGCCGGCACGCTGCCTGCACCGCGGCGGCGCGCTGCAGAGCGTCGACTGGTCGACCGCGCTCGACACGGCCGCCGACCGCATCGCCGACGTCGTTCGCCAGCACGGCCCCGACGCGGTGGGCCTGTACCTGTCGGGCCAGCTGCTGACCGAGGACTACTATGTCTTCAACAAGCTCGCCAAGGGGCTGCTGGGCACCAACAACATCGACACCAACTCGCGGCTGTGCATGTCCAGCGCGGTGGCGGGCTACAAGAAGACGCTCGGCGCCGACGCGCCGCCCTGCAGCTACGAGGACTTCCCGCAGGTCGACACGCTGTTCATCACCGGCAGCAACACCGCCTGGGCGCACCCGATCCTGTTCCGCCGGCTGGAGGACGCCCGCGCCGCGCGCCCGGGCCAGCGCTGGATCGTCGTCGACGTGCGCCGCACCGAGACGGCCGAGACCGCCGACCTGTTCCTGCAGATCCGCCCCGGCACCGATGTGGCGCTCTACCACGGCATGCTGCATGTGATGCTGGCCGAGGGCCTGACGGACGCGCGCTACATCGGCGCGCACACCAGCGGCTTCGAGGCGCTGCGCGAGACGGTGCGCGACTGGACGCCGGCACGCGCCGCCGCGGTCTGCGGCATCGCCGAGGCCGACCTGATCCAGGCCGCGCGCTGGTTCGCGCAGGCCGACCGCCCGGGCGGCGCGACGCTGTCGCTGTACTGCATGGGCCTGAACCAGAGCGCGGCGGGCACCGACAAGAATGCCGCGCTGATCAACCTGCACCTGGCCACCGGCCAGATCGGCCGCGCGGGCGCCGGTCCCTTCT
>JAUPTP010000045.1:2294-9498 GCA_030918015.1 Pseudomonadota bacterium | reverse complement strand
CTGAGCCAGGCGGCGCTGGCCGCGGCCGCCGACCTGAGCCGGCGCACCCTCGTCGGCCTGGAGGCGGGCGAGGCCAACCTCAGCCTGGCCGGGCTGGCCCGGCTGGCGCGGGCGCTGGGCACCGACTTCGTCACGCTGGTGGCTGCGCCAGGCGTCGCACGCCAGCGGGTCGACGCGCTGGCCTGGCGCGGCGCCCACGCCGAGAGCCGCGCGGTGCTGCTGGGCAGCGCGCCGGCGCGGCAGGTGGCGGAGCTGTGGTCCTGGACGCTCGGCCCCGGCGAGATCTACCGCGCCGAGCCCGACCCGCCGGGCTGGCACGAGATGATCGTCGTCACCGCCGGCTGCCTGCTGCTGCGCTTCGACGACGAGGTGCTGCGCCTGGAGGCCGGCGCCCACGCGATCTACGACAGCGCCCGCGCCTATGCCTACGAGAATCCGGGCGAGTGCTGCACCCGCTTCGTGCGCAGCGTGGTGGGCTGACGTGGCGGGAAGCGACGAGAAGCGGTGTCGCCTAAGATCGGCGTCCTTCCTGCAGGAGTCCCCCCGATGCAATCCGTTTCCCTCGGTCGCAGCGATCTGCGCGTCTCGCCCGTCTGCCTGGGCACGATGACCTTCGGCGAGCAGGTCGACGAGGCCGGCGCCTTCCGCATCCTGGACCGCGCGCTCGAGCTGGGCATCGACTTCATCGACACCGCCGAGATGTACGCGGTGCCGCCGCGGCGCGAGACCTTCAACGCCACCGAGATCATCCTGGGCCGCTGGCTGGCGGCGCGGCCGGGCGTGCGCCAGCGGCTGACGATCGCCACCAAGGTGGCGGGCCCGTCGCGCGGCATGGACTGGATCCGCGGTGGCAGCGCCGACCTGAGCGCCGCCGACATCGTCGCGGCCTGCGAGGGCAGCCTGCGCCGCCTGGGCGTCGAGACGATCGATCTCTACCAGCTGCACTGGCCGACCCGGCCGGTGCCGATGTTCGGCGCGAGCTATTTCGACCCGGTGCGCGCCGCGCAGGCGCAGGTCACCCCGATCGAGGCGCAGCTGCGTGCGCTCGACCGGCTGGTGAGCGAGGGCAAGGTGCGCGCGATCGGCCTGTCGAACGAGACGCCCTACGGCGTGTGCGAGTTCGTCCGCTTGGCCGAGCAGCACGGTCTGGCGCGGGTGGCGACGGTGCAGAACGCCTACTGCCTGGTCAACCGCGTGCCCGACAACGGCCTGGACGAGGCGATGCACCAGCACCAGGTCTCGCTGCTGGCCTACTCGCCGCTGGGCTTCGGGCTGCTGACCGGCAAATACGACGAGGCCGGCCTGCACGATCCGGTGCGGCAGCCGGGCCGGCTGGCGCGGTTCGACAGCATGAAGAAGCAGCGCTGGGCCCGCCCTGAGGCGCTGGAGGCCGCGCGTGCCTACAACACGCTGGCGCGCGAGCACGGCCTGACGCCGACCGAGATGGCGCTGGCCTTCTGCTACCGGCGCTGGTCGGTGGCCAGCACCCTCATCGGCGTGACCAGCGTGGCGCAGCTCGAGGAGAACGTCGCCGCCTGGAACGTGGCGCTCGCGCCCGAACTGCTCGAGCGCATCGACGCGCTGCGCCGCCGCCACGGGGATCCGGCGGTCTGACGCCGGCGCCGGTCCCGTCAGGCCACCGCGGCGGTGGCGACGATCTCGATGCGCCAGTCGGCCCGAGCCAGGCGGGCCTGCACGGTGGCGCGCGGCGGGGCGTTGCCGGCCGGCACCCAGGCGTCCCAGACCGCGTTCATGCCGTCGAAGTCGGCCAGGTCGGCCAGATAGATCTGAACCATCAGCAGCCGGGTTCTGTCGGAGCCGGCGCGCTCGAGCAGGCGGTCGATCATCGCCAGCACCTGCGCGGTCTGGCCGCGGATGTCCTGGGTGGCGTCGTCGGGCACCTGGCCGGCCAGCCAGATCGTGCCGTTGTGGATGGCCATCTCCGACAGGCGGGCGCCGACGTCGAAGCGCTGCAGCGGGGCGGGGGGTGTCGTCATCGCGTGCTCCGGTGAGGGGGTCAGTGGGTCTTGCGCCGGGCCTGGCGACGCTCGGCGCGGCGGGTCGGCGTGGCGGCCGCGGCCGCCTCGGCGGGCCGGCTCTTCTGGCCGATCTTGCTCTCGGTGCCGGCCATCAGCTTGGCGATGTTGCTGCCGTGGCGCCAGATCAGCAGCAGCGACATCACGAAGATCGCCAGCGTGGCCGACGAGCCGCCCCAGACGATGGCGTGCAGCAGCGGGGCGCTGCCGGCGGCGATCAGCGCCGCCAGGGACGAATACTTCGTCGTCTTGGCCACGCCGAACCACACCGCCAGCACGCCCAGGCCCAGCAGCGGCTCGAAGCCGAGCAGCACGCCGGCGGCGGTGGCCACGCCCTTGCCGCCCTGGAAGCGGAAGAACACCGGCCACAGGTGGCCGAGGAAGGCCCCGAGGCCGACCAGCATGGCGCTGCCTTCGCCCAGACCGACGCGCTCGCCGAACAGGCGCACCAGCAGCACGGGCACCAGGCCCTTGACCGCGTCGAGCAGCAGCGTCAGCGCGGCCGCCTTCTTGCTGCCCGAGCGCAGCACGTTGGTGGCGCCGGGGTTGCCCGAGCCGTAGCTGCGCGGGTCGTCCAGGCCCATCGCGCGGCTGACGATGACGGCGAACGAGAGAGAGCCGATGAGGTAGGCGGCGACGAAGGCCGCCGCGATCCAGAGCGTGGTCATGGTGTGCGGGAACGGGTGCGTGTCGTTCGTGTGAACAGCCCGCGAGTGTAAGCGCGCGGCCTCAGCCGGCCGAGGCGGGGTCGGCCGCCTGCACGGTCTGGGCGCCCAGCACCTCGGTCAGCACCGTCGGCGCCAGGCTGACCAGGAAGCCGCGGCGCCCGCCGTTGATCCAGATGCGCTCCAGCGCAAGGAGGCTCGACTCCAGGTAGACCGGCATGGCCTTGCGCAGCCCGAAGGGCGAGGTGCCGCCGACCAGATAGCCGCTGTGGCGCTGCGCGACCTCGGGCCTGCAGGGCTCGACCTTCTTCGCGCCGATCTGGCGCGCCAGGTTCTTGGTGCTGACCTGGCGGTCGCCGTGCATCAGGATGATCAGCGGCTTGGCGTCCTGGTCCTGCATCACCAGCGTCTTGACCACCGCGTGCTCGTCGACGCCGAGCTGGCGCGAGGACTCGGCGGTGCCGCCGTGGTCGACATAGTCGTAGGGGTGCTCGGTGAACTCGACCCGGTGCGCCCGCAGCCACTGGGTGGCGGGCGTCTCGCTGACATGGGCGGTTTTCTTCGCCATCGTGCGCGTCTCCGGGCTCAGGCCAGGCCGATGGCGGCCAGGTCGCCGCGGCCGGCGCGGATCACCACCGGCTCGCCGCCGCTCAGGTCGATCACGGTGGTGGGCTCGGCCGGGCAGGGGCCGGCGGCGACGATGGCCTGGATCTGGCGCTCGAAGCGCTCGCGGATCTCGTCGGCGTCGTTGAGCGGCTCGCGCTCGCCGGGCGGGATCAGCGTGGTGCCGATCAGCGGCTGGCCGAGCAGGCCGAGCAGCTCCTGGGCCACGCCATGCTCGGGCACCCGCAGGCCGATGGTGCGCCGCGACGGATGCGAGACGCGCCGAGGCACCTCCTTGGTCGCCTCGAGGATGAAGGTGTAGGGGCCGGGGGTGGCGCTCTTGAGCAGCCGGTACTGGCGGTTGTCGACGCGGGCGTAGCTGGCCAGCTCGGACAGGTCGCGGCACAGCAGCGTGAGGTGGTGCTTGTCGTCGACGCCGCGCACCCGGCGCAGCGCGTCGACCGCGGCCTTGTCGTCGAGGTGGCAGACCAGCGCGTAGCTGGAGTCGGTCGGGATCGCCGCGATGCCGCCGGCCGACAGGATCGCCGCGGCCTGGCGCAGCAGCCGGGGCTGCGGGTTGTCGGGGTGGACTTCGAAGAACTGGGCCATGATGGCGGCATTGTCCGCCAGATGGCCCGGCGTCGAGGTGCCGCCCGCGCGTCGTCTCAGGCGGCTTGAGGCGGCAGCGCGACACGCTCCTGCAGCAGCGCCCACACCGGGGTGAGCTTGCCCGGCAGCATCGGCAGCCGGCCCAGGTCGGTGCGGCTCTCGGCCGGCGAGTGGAAGTCGCTGCCGCGCGAGGCCGCCAGGCCGAACTCGATCGCCATGTCGGCGTACTTGCCGTACTCGGCCGTCGTGTGGCTGCCGGTGACCACCTCGACGCCCTGGCCGCCGTGCTCGCGGAACTCGGAGAACAGCGCGTATTCCTTGGTGGCGTCGAAGCGGTGGTAGCGGCCCGGATGCGCGATGACCGCCACGCCGCCGGCCTGGCGGATCCAGCCCACCGCGTCGCCCAGCGAGGCCCAGCGGTGCGGCACGAAGCCGGGCTTGCCGTCGGCGAGGTACTTGCGGAAGACCTCCGCGGTGTCGCTGCAGGCGCCCACCTCGACGATGTAGCGCGCGAAGTGGGTGCGCGAGATCAGGTCGGGGTTGCCGACATATTTCAGCGCGCCCTCGAAGGCGCCGTGGATGCCGACCCGGGCCAGCTCGGCGGCCATCTCGCGGGCGCGGCCCTCGCGCCCGCCGCGGGTCGACTCCAGGCCGCGGCGCAGCCCGGGGTCGTTCTCGTCGAAGCCCAGGCCGACGATGTGCACCGTCTCGCCGGCGAAGGTCACCGAGACTTCCACGCCGCTCAGGAAGGCCATGCCGCGCGCGTGGGCGGCGGCCCGGGCCGGGGCGATGCCGCCGATCTCGTCATGGTCGGTCAGCGCCCAGAGCTCGACGCCGTTGGCCGCGGCCCGCTCGGCCAGGGCCTCGGGGCTGAGCGTGCCGTCGGAGACGGTGGAGTGGCAGTGCAGATCGGCGTTGAGGAGGACGGTGGTGTTCACGGGGCCATTGTAGAAGCCCGCCCCGGGCTGCGTGGCTCAGGGTCATCGCGCGGCAGGCCGATCCAGTGCCCCGGAGCCTGCCGGATGTCACGGATGCGCCGGGTCTGCCAGGGGCGACAGCCATTGGCGGGCGATCGCGGCCGGCGCGGGCGGGCTGAACAGGTAGCCCTGTCCGGCGTCGCAGCCCAGCTCGGTCAGCTGCCGGGCCTGCTCCTCGGTCTCGATGCCCTCGGCCAGCACCGTCAGCCCCAGGCCCTGACCCAGCGCGATCATGGCGCCGATCAGCTGCCGGCCCTGGCGGTTGTCGCCATCGAGGTCGGTGACGAAGCTGCGGTCGATCTTGATCTTGCTCACCGGCAGCCGCTTCAGATAGGCCAGCGACGAGTAGCCGGTGCCGAAGTCGTCGATCGCCAGCTGCACGCCCATCTCGCGCACCCGCTGCAGGAAGACCTCGGCCGGGTCGCGCTGCGCCATCAGGCCGGACTCGGTGATCTCCAGCTCCAGCCGGGCGGGCGGCAGCCGGCTGAGCGCCAGGGCCTGGCGCAGGCGCTCGATCGAGGGCTCGCGGCGCATCTCGATCGCCGAGATGTTGACCGCGATGCGGCCGCAGTCCAGCCCCTCGTCGAGCCAGGCGCGGGCCTGGCGGCAGGCCTCCCGGGTGACCCAGTCGCCGAGCTCGGCGATCAGGCCGCTGTCCTCCAGCAGCGGGATGAACTCCTCCGGACCGACCGGCGGCAGGCCGGGCTGGCGCAGCCGCACCAGCGCCTCCAGGCCGAGCAGCCGGCGGTCGCTCAGCCGGTACAGCGGCTGGTACCAGAGCTCGAACTCGCCATGCTCGACCGCCCGGCGCAGTCGGCTGTCGAGCTGCAGGCGGGCCTGGGCCGCGCGGGTCATCGTCTCGTCGTAGTGGCGGAAGGTGCTGCGGCCGGACTGCTTGGCCTGGTACATCGCCGCATCGGCATCGCGCAGCAGCGCCTCGACCTCGTGGCTGTCCTGCGGGTACAGGCTGATGCCGATGCTGGCCTGCACCCACACCTGGCTGCCGTCGATCTCGAAGGGCTGGGCGAGCAGCTGCAGCAGCTCGCGGGCGGCCGCGGCCGATTCCTCGCGGTCGCCCATCGTCTCCAGCACCAGGATGAACTCGTCGCCGCCGAGCCGGCCGAGCATGTCCTGGCGCCGGGTGCGCTGCGCCAGCCGGTCGGCCACCGCACGCAGCAGCCGGTCGCCCTGGCTGTGCCCCAGGCTGTCGTTGATGGTCTTGAAGTTGTCCAGATCGATGAACAGCACGCCCACGCGGTGCTGGTGCAGCCGGGCCTGGTCGAGCGCCTGCTGCAGCCGCTCGAGCACCCAGCGCCGGTTGGGCAGCTGGGTCAGCGCGTCGATGTGGGCCAGGCGGTGGAGCTCGAGCTCGTCGCGCTTCTTGGCGCTGATGTCGGTGAAGGCGGTGACCAGGTGGGTGGGCAGGTCCTGCTCGTCGTGCACCGTCGCCACCGAGGCCCACAGCGTCTGCAGGTGGCCGTCGCGGTGCCGGCAGCGGATTTCGCCCGACCACATGCCGTGGCCCGCCACCTGCTCGAGCAGGTGGCCGAACCCGTCGTGCCCGGCCTCCGGCTCCTCGGCGGCCTCTGCCGGCGGGTCGAGCCGGGCCAGCGGCTGGCCGATGCAGTCGGCCTGCGCATGGCCGGTGATCGCCGAGAAGGCCCGGTTGACCGAGACCACCCGGCCGGAGAGGTCGCAGACGATGATGCCGTCCTGCGTGCTCTCCAGGGCGGCGGCGTGGAGCCGCATGCGCTCCTGGTCGCGCTGCCAGCGCTGCTGCTGGTGCATCTGCGTCAGCGCATGCGACAGGTCCGAGCCGATCTGCTGGAACAGCGCCCGCTCCTCGAGGTCGTGGCTGGAGAGCTGCTCGCGCACCAGCACCAGCACCGCGTGCATGCGCCCGTCGCAGGTGATCGGGAGGGCCACCGCGTGCGTCGAGGCCGGGCTGTCGGGCGTGTCCCAGCGCAGCTCCGCGCTGCGCCAGGCCTGGATCGCGACATGGTGGGGCTGCCGATCCGGGTCGAGCCGCTCGGGCGCGCGGCCGCTGGGCAGCCCTTGGGCGGCGGCCGCGCTGGCCTCGGGCTGCAGCGTGCGGCCGTCCGGCGCGAGCCGCGCGACCCAGGCGCCCCGGAAGCCGCCATGGCTCAGCGCCACGGTGCACAGGCGCTGCAGCAGGTCCGAGGGCTGGCGTGTCCAGACGATGGCCTGGTTGATCTGGCTGAGGAAGCTGTAGAGCCGGCCCAGCGTGGCGGCACGCTGCTCGCTGAGCTTGCGCTCGGTCACGTCCCAGCTGATCAGCACGACCCGGTCCGAT
>JAUPTP010000045.1:0-2284 GCA_030918015.1 Pseudomonadota bacterium | reverse complement strand
GGTCCGATTCGCCCGGCAGCGCGCAGGCCCGGGCCTCGAACCAGCATGCACGGCCCTCGATGTCCTGCGGGTACTCGGCGCGGCAGACCTGCCCGGTCTCCAGGGCCCGGCGCACCGTGGCCCGGACCTGCAGGGCGGCCTGCGCGGGCAGCTGTTCGTGCAGGGGCTGGCCGATCAGCCGGTCGCGCGGCAGGCGCAGCCGGTCCTGCTGGCCGAAGACCTCGACGCAGCGGCCCTGCGCGTCCAGCACGAACGAGAGGTCGGGAATCGCCTCGGCGAAGGCCTGGAGATGGCGCTCGCGACGGGTCAGCGCGTCGAGCAGCCCCTGGCGGATCTGGCTCTGCCGGTGGTGCAGCAGCAGCAGCAGGCTCACGCCCAGGCCGATCAGCGCGGCCATGCCCATGCCGATCCGCGCCTGATGGGTCAGCCGGTCGTCGCGGATGCGCGCGATGATCGCCTCCATCTCGCGCATCAGGCCATCGATCCGGTTCTGCTGCAGGTTCAGTGCGGAGGTCAGCGAGGCGGTCTCCCGGTCCGTGGGGCGGCGCAGCATGTCGCGGAAGGTGTCGATCGCCTCGACGAGGCTGCGTGCGATGCGGCGCAGGTCGGCCGCATGCGCGGGGCGGGCCTGCAGCCGCTCGACCTGATCGACCAGCTGCAGGCCGTCCAGCCGGGCATTCTCGAGCTCGGCATCGGAGCGGCCGAAGTCGTGGCGGCCCGGCGACATGGGCGCGAGCAGGCCGTGCTCGGCATGGATCTGCGCCTGGTGGATGTGGTGCTGCAGCTGGGCCAGCGTGTCCAGAGGCCGGGTCGCCTCCGTCAGGGTCTCGTGCCAGAGCCGGTGGCTCCAGCCGAGCAGGGCCAGGCACAGGATGCCGAACAGCGCGATGGCCGGCAGCATCAGCCGCAGCGTGGGGGCGGGGCGGCTCATGGGATCGGAGCCCTGGCGTCGGCCGGGCCGGTCCCGTCTTGCGGGGTCGGCCAGCGCTCGCCCTGCACGGGGTCGATCTGCGGGGCCTCGAATCCGTAGGGCCGCACCTGGCTTCTGTGATCCGGGCTGCCGATGTGGCGCGCCAGCACCGCATCCACCGTGTCCCGCAGCGGGTCGCCGCGCCGGAAGGCCAGCGCGGGCAGGCTGCGCGCGCGCGCGGCCAGATCGGCCGGCATCCAGAACGGCTCGGCCGGTTCGGGCGCGCCGGAGGGCTGTGCCGTCGGGGTCGAGCGGGCCCGGGCGATCGTCCAGCGCAGGGCCGGCAGCGGCAGCAGCAGCGCCTGCACCCGGCCCTGCTGCAGGGCCGCCAGGCCGAGATCGCTGTCGCCCAGCCGCAGCAGGCGCGACTCGGGCAGGCCGCTCTCCACCGCGAGATCGAGCTCCGCCGAGGGGTCGAGCACGCCGAGCCGGGCCGGGCCGGCGCTCATCAGGTCGGACAGGCTGTGCAGCTCCAGCGGATTGCCCGCGGCCACCAGCAGCCCCGGCGACACGGCCGCGCTCGGCCGGGAAAAGTCGACCCGCCGCGCCCGCTGCGGCGTGATGGACAGGCCCGCGGCGATCGCGTCGATGCGGCCCATCTCGAGCTCATGGATCAGCGCGGCGACATCGGCATGCACCCAGATCGGCTCGGGCCGGCCGAGCTGGTGCATCACGGTGCGCATCAGCACGATCGCCTCGCCCTGAAGCCGGCCGGATTCGTCGCGGAAGGCATGGGGGGGCTGGATCGCATAGCCCACCCGCAGGGGCTGCTCCGGTGCGGCCGGGGCCGGTGGCCGTGTCCGCCCCAGCGTGCCGATCGACAGGATCGCCGCCACGGTCACCGTCATGACCAGACCCAGCCAGAACAGCAGGCGAGAAGACGAGGGCATGGCGAGGCGTGGCGCGTACAGCGTAGCGTGAAGAGGTGTAAAGCGGCTTGATTCTTTCAGATCAGTCTGGCGGCTGCATGACGATTTCCGGGTCGGTGTCGGGCTGGGTGCACAGCCAGTCGCCGAACTGCCGCAGCAGCGCGTCATCGGCCTGCGCCTCGGGCACGACATAGTGATAGGCCAGCGCGCTGTCGCGTGCGGCGGCCAGACCGCGCAGACGGCCGTCGGCCAGCGCGGCGGCCGCGGCGAAGTCCGGCACCAGCGCCACGCCCAGCCCGAGCGCGGCGGCCTGCACGCTCATCGAGAACTGCTCGTAGGCGGGCCCGCTTTGGTCGTCGGCCACCCGCAGGCCGGCGGCGGCGAACCAGCGCCGCCAGGCCAGCGGCCGGGTGGTCTGCTGCAGGCGCGGCAGCCGCGCCAGCGC
>JAUPTP010000044.1 GCA_030918015.1 Pseudomonadota bacterium | reverse complement strand
TTTCCGGAAACCCCGCGCCGGCCACCGAGGACACAACCGAAGGATCCTTCAGTTCATGACGACCATCCGAGTCAAGGAAAACGAGCCGTTCGACGTCGCCCTGCGTCGCTTCAAGCGCACGATCGAAAAGCTGGGCCTGCTGCCCGAACTGCGTGCTCGCGAGTTCTACGAGAAGCCGACCGCCGAGCGCAAGCGCAAGAAGGCTGCCGCCGTCAAGCGCCACTACAAGCGCGTGCGCTCGATGCAGCTGCCCAAGCGCCTGTACTGATCGGCAGGGTCCGCCACCTCGGCGGACACCGTCCCGTCAGACACTGCCAGAACCCGCACGGGACGCCGTTGCGGGTTTTGTCGTTTTCAGACCATCAAGGAATCCACCATGAGCCTCAAGGACCAGATCACCGCCGACATGAAGGACGCGATGCGCGCCAAGGACAGCGAGCGCCTGGGCACCATCCGCCTGCTGCTGGCCGCGGTCAAGCAGAAGGAAGTGGACGAGCAGATCACGCTGGACGACGCCGCCGTCGTCGCGGTCGTCGACCGCCTGATCAAGCAGCGCAAGGACTCGATCAGCCAGTTCACCGCCGCCGGCCGCACCGACCTGGCCGACAAGGAGTCGGCCGAGCTGAAGGTGCTCGAGGTCTACCTGCCGCAGCGCCTGAGCGCCGAGGAGATCGACGCCGCGGTGCAGGCGATCGTCGCCGGCCTGGGCGCCACCGGCCCCGGCGCGATGGGCCAGGTCATGGGCGCGGTCAAGCAGCAGCTCGCCGGCAAGGCCGACATGGGCCTGGTGTCGGCCGCGGTCAAGCGCGCGCTGGCAGGCTGATCCGCCGGGCGCGCGCCCTTCTTCCCCACTCCCTGCACAAGCGAGGTTTCCGATGAGCACTTCCCTGCCGATCCAGCAAGTCGCCGAGGATTTCTGCGTGGCGCCGCAGCTCAGCCCGGCCGCGATGGCCGAGGCGGCCGCCGCGGGCTTTCGCAGCATCGTCAACAACCGCCCCGACTTCGAGCACGGCCCGGACCAGCCCACCAGCGCCGAGATCGAGGCGGCCGCGCAGGCCGCGGGGCTGCAGTACGTGCATCTGCCGGTGGCCGGCGGCTACCAGAGCCCGCAGGAGATCGCCCGCTTCGCGGAGCTGCTGGCGACGCTGCCGCGCCCGATCCTGGCCTTCTGCCGCAGCGGCGCGCGCGCGACCCGGCTGTACGTCCAGGCCACCCAGGCCTGACGCGCCATGCCCGGCGCAGCCGCCCCTGAGCCGCACGGCCCGCGGCGGCTGCGCCGGCGCATCCTGCTGCTGGCGGTGCTGCCGCTGCTGGCGGCCATCGCGCTGATCGCGCTGGCGGTGCGCTCGCAGGCCCAGGATCTGGCGCGCGAGGAGCGCCAGCTCGTCGAGTCGGCCTACCTCGCCAGCAAGGAGGCCGAGCTGCGCCACCATGTCGAGATGGCGATGAACATGGTGCGCCCGCTCTACGACAGCGGCCGCGATGACGCCGCCACCCAGGCCGAGGCCGCGCGCCTCCTCGCCGCCTTCGACTACGACGGCGGCGACGGCTATTTCTTCGTCTACGACTACAGCGGGCGCTGCCTGGTGCTGCCGCACCAGCCCGAGCTGGTCGGGCAGAACCTCTGGGACATCCGCGACCGCGACGGCCTGCCGGTGGTGCAGGAGCTGGTCGCGCGCGCCCGCCAGGGCCAGGGCTACTTCCGCTATGTCTGGAACAAGCCCTCGTCGCGCCAGGTCGCGCCGAAGCTGGGCTATGTCGTCGGGCTGCAGCGCTGGGGCTGGATGGTGGGCACCGGCATCTACCTCGACGACGTGCAGGCCACGCTCGACGCGCTCGAGCAGGAGGGCCGCGCCAACATCGACAAGACCACCGGCTGGATCGCCGGCATCGCGCTGCTGGCGCTGGTGCTGGTGGGCGGCAGCGCGCTGGCGATGAACCTCAGCGAGTACCGCGCCGCCGATGCGCAGCTGCAGCTGCTGGCGCGCCAGGTGGTGCAGTCGCAGGAGAACGAGCGCGCCTATCTCTCGCGCGAGCTGCATGACGGCACCGGCCAGACCCTGGTGTCGATCAAGCTGCTGATGGACAGCACGATGGAGCAGCTGCGCCGCGAGCACGGCCAGGTGCCGGGATCGCTGGAGCGCGCCCGCCGGCGACTCGACGAGGCGCTGGGCGAGGTGCGCGACATCTCGCACCGGCTGCGCCCGGTGGTGCTCGACACGCTGGGCCTGCCCAGCGCGCTGCGCCACCTGGGCGAGGAGTTCGCCGAGCACGCGCAGATGGCCTTCTTCATGCGCATCGCCGGCACGGAGCAGGACCTGCCCGAGGCGGTCAACACCGTGCTGTTTCGCATCACCCAGGAGGCGCTGACCAACATCGACAAGCATGCCCGCGCCAGCCGGGTCGACCTGCGGCTGATCTACCGGCACGGCGAGGTGCGCCTGAGCGTGGCCGACGACGGCCTGGGCTTCGACACCGAGGGCATGCGCGCCGATCCGCGCCGCGGCATCGGCCTGCTCAACATGCGCGAGCGCATCGAGGCGATCGGCGGCGAGTTCCGGGTACAGTCGCGCCCGGGCTCGACCCGTGTCGTGGCGCAGATCGGCGCCGACACGCTGCGCCGCCTGGCCCAGGCGCCCGCCTCCACCCCGCCCCAGACCGCTGCCCCCGATGCGCATCCTGATCGTCGATGACCACCCGCTCGTGCGCGAAGGCGTGCGCACGCTCATCCACAGCCAGCCCGACCTGCAGGTCGTGGGCGAGGCGGCCGATGCCGACGGCGCGCTCGAGGCGATCGAGCGCCTGCGGCCCGGGCTGGTGCTGACCGACATCGGCATGAAGCAGATCAGCGGCATCGCGCTGACCGGCCAGATCCGCGCGCGCTGGCCACGCATCGACGTGATCGTGCTGAGCATGTACGACAACCCCGAGTACGTGCACCAGGCCATGCAGGCCGGGGCCCGGGCCTACGTGCTCAAGGATGCGCCCTCGTCGGACATCATCGGCGCGATCCGGGCGGTGGCCGCCGGCGACACCTTCCTGAGCGCGAGCGTGTCGCGCCAGGGCAGCCGCAGCGAGGCGCCTCCCCGCCCGATCCTGTCCGAGCGCGAATCCGAGATCCTGGCCTGCCTGGCGCGCGGCCTGTCGAGCAAGCAGATCGCCGCCGAGCACGACCTGAGCGTGCGCACCGTCGAGACCCACCGCCAGAACATCCGCCGCAAGCTGCGCATCGAGGGCCAGGCCGAGCTGATCCGCTACGCGGTGGAGCACTGCCGCACGCCGGGCTGAGCCGCGCGCGCAGCGCCGGTCATCGAAACACCAGAGGATTCACCACTCAATAACCGGCGCGCGGAGCCGAAACAGTCAGACACAAACCGCCCATCCCGACCCGGGATCCGGCACGGCCCCTGTCTGCTGACACGCTCCTCCATGCCCCTCTCCCACGCCCCCAGCGTCACCCTGCTCGGCCCCGACATCGATCACCGCGCCAGCCTCGAGGCCATGCTCGCCGGACGCAGCCCGGTCTCCTGGATGCCGGACTCGAGCTGCTTCTTCCACGACCGGCCTGCCACGGTCGGACGGCGGGTGCGCCGCGCGCTCGACCAGTTCCGCGGCACGCAGGACCCGGTGTTCCGCCAGGCGCTCGCGCACCACCTCGACGAACACCGCACCGAGCTCGTCATCGGCTACTGGGGCACCAATCCGCTGGCCGATCTGGCCGCGATCCGGCAGCTGAGGCCGCGCATCCGTCTGGTGCTGATGGTGCTGTGCTATCCGCTGGCGCTGGAGCCGGCCGGCGTCATGCGCCAGCACTGGCTGATGCGGCGCGCCGCGCGCCACCTCGACGGCATCCTCTTTCCCAGCGAGGCGATGCGCAGCCATTTCGAGCGGCACCACCTGCTGCGCCGGCCGGGGCCGCCGGTGGAGACGCTGGTGCTGCCGCCGTGCTGGCCGCGCCAGTTCCAGGACCGCGCCGGCATGACCGAGGCCCTGCCCGAGGCCGCCTCGGCCCACCCCAACCTGATCTTCGTCGGCCGCACCGACCTGTCGCATCCGACCATCCACGCCGCCGAT
The DNA here is from genome assembly GCA_030918015.1 of Pseudomonadota bacterium. Taxonomy (GTDB): domain Bacteria; phylum Pseudomonadota; class Gammaproteobacteria; order Burkholderiales; family Burkholderiaceae_C; genus Sphaerotilus. The sequence goes on along the minus strand of JAUPTP010000044.1, from coordinate 5,537 downwards.
GACCTGCGCGGGCCGATGCAGGAGATCCTGGCGCAGGGCCTCGAACTCCACCACGTCCACTCGCCCGAGACCGACGACGGCCATCCGCAGCGCCGGCTGTTCGCGCCGGAGACGCAGTCGGGGCTGCTGGGCCGCATGGCGCGCCATGACGCCAGCCTGATCATGTACAACACCGGCCGCTGCCGCCGCCCGGACCGCTTCGACCTGACGGTGCCGGACCGGCTGATCTCCAGCGTCGCGGCGGGCGTGCCCATCGCGCTGCCGGCCGAAGGCTACCGGGCCTCCAAGGCCTACCTCGCGAACTACCCCGCCCTGATCGAGTTCGCCTCGATGGCGGATCTGGGCCGACAGCTCGGCGACCGCGCGCGCACCGCACGCCTGCGCCAGGCGGCCTGGGCGGCCCGGCGCCACTACACCGCGGAGAACCAGGGCGCCGTGCTGAGCGACTTCCTGCGCGGCCTGCTCGGGCACGCGCGGCACACGGAGGGCGGCCGCGCACCGCACACGATCACCCCGTCGGCCGTGCGGCGACGGATTGGCCCCACCGTCTGATCCAGAGAAAAGGATCGCGCTCCCGGGGCGCGGCTACCATGTCGTCCCATGAGCGACATCCCCTCCCCCGCCCCGTCCCTCGACCCGAGCGCCTCGCCGCTGGGCAGGACCGCCAGCTACCGCTCGAGCTATGCGCCCGAGCTGCTCTTCCCGATCTCGCGCACCCCGAAGCGCGAGGAGATCGGCCTGACACCTGAGCGCATCGCCGCCGGGCGCCTGCCCTTCATGGGCGCGGACCTGTGGACCGCCTACGAGCTGTCGTGGCTGACGCCGCGCGGCAAGCCGCAGGTGGCGATCGCCACCATCACCGTGCCCTGCGACTCGCCCTGCATCATCGAGAGCAAGTCCTTCAAGCTCTACCTCAACAGCTTCAACATGACCCGGGTGGAGTCGCCCGAGATGCTGCGCGAGATGCTGGTGCGCGACCTGAGCGCGGCCGCCGGCGCCCGCGTGGGCGTGCGGCTGGTGCTGCCCGAGGACTTCGACGCGCAGCCGATCCACGAGCTGTCGGGCGTGCTGCTCGACCGCATGGACATCGACTGCGACCGCTACGGCCCGCCCACGCCCGAGCTGCTGACCGCCGCCTTCGACGAGCAGCCGGTGACCGAGACGCTCGCCTCGCACCTGCTCAAGAGCAACTGCCTGGTCACCGGCCAGCCCGACTGGGGCAGCGTGCAGATCAGCTACACCGGCCCGCAGATCGACCAGGAGGGGCTGCTGCGCTACCTGATCAGCTTCCGCGAGCACGACGAGTTCCACGAGCAGTGCGTCGAGCGCATCTTCACCGACCTCCTGGAGCGCTGCCAGCCGGTGCGGCTGCAGGTCTACGCGCGCTACACCCGCCGCGGCGGCCTGGACATCAGCCCCTGGCGCACCAGCCACCCGGCGATGCCGCCGGCCAACGTGCGCACCGCGCGCCAGTGACGGGAGCGTCGATGCACAACTCCGCGGCCTGCGTGCTGACGCTGCACGGCATCCCGAACTGCGACACGGTGAAGAAGGCGCGCGCCTGGCTGGCCGCGCAGGCGCCGGCCGCCGGCGTCGAGGTGCAGTTCCACGACTTCAGGAAGCAGGGCGTGCCCGCCGAGCTGCTCGGGCCGGCGAGCGACGCGCTGGGCTGGGAGCGGCTGCTCAACCGCAGCGGCACCACCTGGCGCCGGCTCGACGAGGCCGAGCGGGCCGCCGTGACCGACGCGGCCACCGCGATCGCGCTGATGCAGGCCCAGCCCAGCGTGATCCGCCGGCCGCTGGTGCGCTGGCCGGACGGGGCCTTCAGCGTCGGCTTCGACGCCGCAGACTTCGCCCGCCGGCTGGAGCGCTGACCCGCCCCCATCGGGGCCTCATCCCGCGCCTGCCCTGCCGCCTCTTGCCGTGCCCCTTCCGCATCTTCCCCGCACTCCCCGGCAGATCGTCCTGAGCCTGGCGGCCGCAGCCCTGCTGGCGGCAGGCCTTTCGCTGATCCTGGGGGTGGTGCGCCTGTGGACCCAGCTGCCCGCGCTCGACCGGGTGCTGCACTATCAGCCCCGCCAGCCGCTGCAGGTCTTCACCGCCGATGGCGTACCGATCGCGCAGTTCGGCGACGAGAACCGGGAGTTCGTGCCGATCGAGCAGATCCCGCGCCTGCTGCAGCAGGCGGTCATCGCCGTGGAGGACCGCCGCTTCGCGCTGCACCCCGGCATCGACCCGGTCGGCATCGCCCGCGCGCTGTGGGCCAACCTCGACGGCGAGCTGCGCGAGGGCGGCTCCACCATCACGCAGCAGGTCGCGCGCAACTTCTTCCTGAGCCGGGACCGCACGCTCGACCGCAAGCTGCGCGAGGCCCTGCTGGCGCTGCGCATCGAGCACGAGCTCGACAAGCCGCGCATCCTCGAGCTGTACATGAACCAGATCGACCTGGGGCAGCGCAGCCACGGCTTCGCGGCGGCGGCGCGCACCTATTTCGGCAAGCCCCTGTCGGCGCTGACGCTGGCCGAGACCGCCATGCTCGCCGGCCTGCCGCAGAACCCGGCCTGGGCCAACCCGATCGTCAACCCGGAGCGGGCGCAGCAGCGCCAGCGCCAGGTGCTCCAGCGCATGGAGCGCGACGGCCTGATCACCGCGGAGCAGCGGGCCGAGGCGCAGGCGCAGGTGCTGTCGATCCGGCGCCCGACCCAGGCGGAGGTCCACGCCGGCCATCTGGCCGACATGGCCCGCCGCTGGGTGGTGGCACGACTGGGCGAGTCGGTCTATGCCCAGGGCTACCGCATCTACACCACCGTCACCGCCGCCGAGCAGATCGCCGCCCACGCGGCCCTGCGGCGCAGCCTGCTGGCGCAGGAGCGCACCCGGCCGTGGCGCGGCCCCGAGGGTCATGAGGACCTCCCGGCCTCGGCCCGCGGCGGCGCCCTGGACCGCATCGCGACCCTGGCCCTGCGCGATCGCCAGGACGACGACGACCTGCGCCTGGCGATCGTCACCGCCGTGCAGGACGATGCCGTGGAGGCCCGGCTGGCCGACGGCCATCCGATCATGATCGACCGGGCCGGTCTGCAGCGGCTGCGCGAGGCGCCGCCGGGCACGCCGGGGCTGACGCGCGGCGCGGTGATCCGCGTCGAGCGCCGCTCGCGCACCGATCCCGCCGGAGACGACCCCGCCCCGCAGGCGCCGGCCTTCTGGAGTCTGGCCCAGTGGCCGCAGGTCGACGGGGCGCTGGTGGCGCTCGACCCGACCGATGGCCGCGTGCGCGCCCTGGTGGGCGGCTTCGACCATGTGCGCAGCCCGCTGGACCGGGCCACGGCGGTCTGGCGTCCGGCCGGCTCGGCGCTGCAGCCCTTCCTGGACTCGGCCGCCCTCGAGCAGGGGGTGATGCCCGACAGCCTGATCAGCGATGTCCCGCTGCCCGGCGAGGAAGTGCAGCCCACGCCGACCGGGGCGACCGCACCGCGGGTGCTGACATTGCGCCAGGCGCAGCTGATCGACGCCCGCCATGCGGCGGCGCAGCGGCTGATGCACACCGGCGTCGACCTCACCCGCGACTGGCTCGAGCGCTTCGGCTTCGACCGCGACCGCCTGCCCAGCGATGCCTCGCTGGCGGCGGGCCGCGCCGGCACCACGCCGATGCAGCTGGCGCGGGCCTACAGCGTCCTGGCCCGCGACGGCGGCGAGCCGGTCGCGCCCAACTTCGTCGACCGGGTCACCGATGCGCGCGGCGTCGTCATCTACCGCCCCCCGGCGCTGCCGCCCGGCGACCCGGAGCAGCGCGTGGTGCCCACACGCAACGTCTTCCTGCTGGGCACGATGCTGCAGGATCACCTGCAGCAGGGCGCGGCCGTGCCGGTGCGCGAGCGGCTGCCCCGCGCAGACCTGTTCGCCCGCGCCGGCCGCACCGAGCAGAGCGACGGCTGGTTCGCCGGCTACCAGCGCCAGGTGGTCACCGTCGCCTGGATCGGCAGCCCTGCGGGGCTGCCGCCGGATGCCGGCGCACTCGATGCCTCCGCGCTGGCCCGTCAGACCTGGATCGACTTCATGCAGGCTGCGCTGCGGCAGACCGAGATCGCCCTGCCCGGGGAGGTGCCCGAAGGCCTGGTGCGGGTCGGCGCGGACTGGCGCTATGGCGAGCAGGCGCTGGACGCCTCGCCCCGGCGCATCGGCCCGCCCGAGCCGGAGCCCCTGCCGGCGCTGCTCCCGGAGGGCGCCGGCCTGATGGTCACACGCTACTGAGGCGCCGACACCCGGCGCGCCGTGCGCTCATCGGTAGAGATCGCGCGGATCGTCCAGGGCCGAGGCCGACAGCACGCGCCCCTCGAAATCGAAGGTCACCCGGAAGATCCTGCGCGTCGGGCCGTCCTGCCAGCGCCAGTCCCAGACCTCCTCCTTCTTCAGCGCGTAGGCCTCCTTCAGCGCCGGCTGACCCAGCTGCTGGCGCACCTGCTCGACCGTCATGCCCGGGCGCACCTGGGCGAAGCTCTCGGGCTGCAGGGCCTGGCGCAGCTGCACCAGGCGCCCGTCGCTGCCGATCGTGGCGAAATGGTTGGTCGAGCCCTCGGGCTGGCCGGTGAACTCGAGGATGCGCGATCCATCGGGCTGGCGATGGATCGCCACCGGCGTGCCGAACTCGCGCAGCACCTCCTGTTCGGAGGCGGTGCCCACGGGCAGCCGCTCCTCGCGGCGGGCATCGCAGCCGGCGAGCAGCACGGCCACCGCCAGCGAGAAAACAGGCCATCGCCTCATGCCCGATCCCATGGCCGACCTCGCTCAGCGCTGAGGCGACTCGGGCAGCTCGATCTTCACCTCGAGCACCTCGAGGTTGTCGTGGCGCTCGAGGTGGACCTTGACATCGTTCGGATGGATCGAGACGTACTTGGTCACCACCGCCAGCAGCTCGCGCTGCAGCGCCGGCAGGTAATCCGGGCTGGAGCTGCGCGAGCTGCGCTCGTGCGCCAGGATGATCTGCAGGCGCTCCTTGGCGACGGTCGCGGATTTCTGCTTCTCGCCGAGCATGAAGGAAAGAAACCCCATCGGGTCACCTCGTGCCGAACAGCCGCTTGAAGAAGCCCGGCTTGACCACATCGATGAAACGCATCGGCTTGTCCTCGCCCAGGAAGCGCGCGACGATGTCCTTGTAGGCCTCCGAGGCATCGCTGCCGTTCATGTGCACCACCGGCACGCCCTGGTTCGAGGCCTGCAGCACCACCTCGGATTCGGGCACCACGCCGATCAGCGCAATGCGCAGGATCTCGTTGATGTCGGCCAGCGACAGCATCTCGCCGCCCTGCACCCGCGCCGGGTTGTAGCGGGTGATCAGCAGATGCTCCTTGACCGGCTCGCGGCCCTCGATCGCGCGCAGCGTCTTCGAGCTGAGCATGCCCAGGATGCGGTCCGAGTCGCGCACCGACGACACCTCGGGGTTGGTCACCACCAGGGCTTCGTCGGCAAAGTGCATGGCCATCAGGGCCCCGGTTTCGATGCCGGCGGGCGAGTCACACACAATGTACTCAAAGTCCATG
>JAUPTP010000043.1 GCA_030918015.1 Pseudomonadota bacterium | reverse complement strand
GGGCGCGGCCGCGCTGGGCCTGGACGGCTCGCGGCTGGCGGTGGGCGGCGACAGCGCCGGCGGCACGCTGGCGGCGGTGGCGGCGATCCTGGCGCGCGACGCCGGCCTGAAGCTTGCGCTGCAGGTGCTGATCACGCCGGGCACCACCGCCCACGCCGACACCGCCTCGCATGCGGTCTACGCCGAGGGCTTCCTGCTCGAGAAGGCCGGCATCGACTGGTTCTTCGACCAGTACATCGACCGCGCGCAGCGCCGCGACTGGCGCTTCGCGCCGCTGGAGACGGACGATCTGGAGGGCGTGGCGCCGGCCTGGATCGGCCTGGCCGAGTGCGATCCGCTGGTCGACGAGGGCGTGGCCTACGGCGACCGGCTGCGGCTGGCCGGCGTGCCGGTCGATCTGGAGATCTGGCGCGGCGTGACGCACGACTTCATCAAGCTCGGCCGGGCGATCCCCGAGGCGAAGCTGGCGCAGCAGGCGCTGGGTGCGGCGCTGCGGGCGGCGCTGCAGCCCTGCCGCTGAGGCGCGGGGTGCGTGCTCAGCGCGCGGCCGGCACCGGCCGCGTGCGGTAGAACCGCATCGGCACGCCGGTGGCCAGGCTGGCCTTCTCCTCGCGCGCGGCGCGGTTGAGCACGTTCTTCTTCATGCGCCCGACGACATGCATCTCGCAGGGCTTGCAGTCGAAGCGCAGCTGCAGCACCTCGTCGCCGTGCGTGATGGTCAGCGGCTCGGCGCGGATGGTGCCCTGCACGCCGGTGACGCCCTTGGCCTGCTTCGGGCACAGGCTGAGCGAGAAGCGCACGCAGTGCTTGGTGATCATCAGGCTGGCGTCGCCGAGCGCCTCGTGGCTCTCGTAGGCCGACTCGATCACACGCACGCCGTGGCGGGCGTAGAAGTCGCGCGCCTTCGAGTTGTAGACGTTGGCCAGGTAGCTGAGCGTGTCGTCGGGATAGGGCACGGGCGGCGTGACCTCCGGCCAGCGCGGCTGGCGCACATGGGCGTCCAGGCGTGCGGCCTCCAGCTGCTCGAAGGCGTCGCGACGCAGCGCGTTGAGCACGCCCGGCGGCACGAACCACGGCCGGCGCGTCGCCAGCACGATGTCGGAGGCGTCGGCGCGGAAGATCGTCGCGCCCAGCTTGCCCAGGTGCTCGCGCAGCGCGGCCTCGCCCCGGGCCGGGTCGCGCGCGGGCTCCTTCTTCGGCAGCGCGACCTCGGCGCAGACCGTCACGCCGGTCTCGTCGCTCACCGTCAGCGCCAGCCCGTCGGGCGTGTCGTCGAGCCGCATCGTCACGCCGATGCGCCGCTCGGCCGACTTCTTCTCCAGCAGCCGCACCCAGTTCATGTCGCGGTTGCGGCTGAGCTGGGTGTCGCGGCGCAGGTCGGGATAGGTGTCCAGCGGCTCCTTCGGGATCACCCGCCAGAGGCGCTGCCGGGCATCGATCTCCTGCACGGTGTCCAGCGGCAGGCCGGCGAGTTCGCGCTTCAAGGTCGGGTACGTGAGCGCGTCGTTATTGCAGAGCGGATCGACCCCGGCGTCGAGCTGCACCTCCACATGGTCCTTGCCCACGCGCACCACCCAGCCCAGCGGCAGGCCGGCGTGCTTCGGGGTGTCGAAGGCGCCGATGTCGTCCTGGCGGCCGTTGACGAAGTAGTCGGTGCTGCCGCGGTTGAAGTTGCGGTCCGGGTCGGGCGTGAAGGTGAAGCTGGCGCGGCCGGCCGACGCGGCGTGCAGCTCCGGGCGGCGCTCGAACAGGCTGTCGAGCAGCTGGCGGTAATGGGCGGTGATGTTCTTCACATAGCCCATGTCCTTGTAGCGGCCCTCGATCTTGAAGCTGCGGATGCCGGCGTCGACCAGCGCCTCGAGGTTGGCGCTCTGGTTGTTGTCCTTCATCGACAGCACATGCTTGTCGTGCGCGACGATGCGCCCTTGCGTGTCGGTGACGGTGTAGGGCAGGCGGCAGGCCTGCGAGCAGTCGCCGCGGTTGGCGCTGCGGCCGGTCTGGGCGTGGCTGACATAGCACTGGCCGGAATAGGCCACGCACAGCGCGCCGTGCACGAAGAACTCCAGCGTCGCGCGGTCGACCTGTGCCGCCACCGCGCGGATCTGTTCCAGCGTGAGTTCGCGTGCCAGCACGATCTGCGAGAAGCCGGCGTCCTGCAGGAAGCGCGCCTTCTCGGGCGTGCGGATGTCGGTCTGCGTCGAGGCGTGCAGGTCGATCGGCGGCAGGTCGAGTTCCAGCAGGCCCATGTCCTGCACGATCAGCGCGTCGGCGCCGGCCTCGTGCACCTGGCGGATCATGCGGCGCGCGGGCTCCAGCTCGTCGTCGCGCAGGATGGTGTTGAGCGTCACGAAGATGCGGCTGCCGAAGCGGTGCGCGTGCTTCACCAGCCGCTCGATGTCGGCCACCGAGTTGCCGGCCGAGGCCCTCGCGCCGAAGGCCGGGCCGCCGATGTAGACCGCGTCGGCGCCGTGGTTGATCGCCTCGATGCCGATGTCGGCGTCGCGGGCGGGGGAAAGCAGTTCGATGTCGGGGCGCAGGGGCATGGCAGCGGCTCGCGGTGGCGGTGTCGGCGGGGGCGACGCAGAAGGGCACGAATTCTACGGAGAAGCCCGCGCATGCGGGGCAGCCCGGACAGGGAACCCGAACCGCAACTGATAGGATCGTTTCGAGCTGCTGCCCTGTCATGTCCCTGAACCGACGCTGTTTCCTGTCTCGAGCCTCCGCCCTGTCGATGCCGGCGGTGCTGCAGGTCGGGTGCGTGGAGGTTCCTGCGGCGCCGCTGCGCATCGGCATCAACGCCTGGGTCGGCTACGACCCGCTGGTGCTGGCCCGCGACCAGGGTCGGATCGAGGCCGACCGGCTGCGCATCATCGACATGTTCTCCAACACCGACAGCCTGCGCGCGCTGCGCAACGGCCTGCTCGATGGCGCGGCGCTGACGCTCGACGAGGCCCTGGAGCTGGCCGACCAGGGCCTGCCGGTGGCCATCGTCGCCGCGATCGATGTCTCGGACGGCGGCAACGCGGTGCTGGCCCGCCCGGATGTCGAGCATGCCCGCCATCTGCGCGGGCGCCGCATCGGCCTGGAGCGCAGCTCGCTGGGCGAGCTGATGCTCGACCAGCTGCTGCAGGAAGGCTCGCTGCGACCGGACGAGGTGGAGCTGCGTGCCGCCGAGGCGGCCCACCACGCCGAGCTGCTGCGCAGCAGCCGCATCGACGCGGTGATCACCTTCGAGCCGATGGCCAGCCAGCTCCAGCAGGCGGGGTTTCGCCGCATCTTCGACAGCCGCCAGATGCCCGGCGAGATCATCGATGTGCTGGTGGTGCGCCGGGACACGGCGCCGGAGCGGGTGCTGCCGCTGCTGCAGGCCTGGGAGCAGGGTCGCCAGGTCTTCTCGCGCGAGCCCGCCACGGCCGCGGGCTGGCTGGCGGCCAGCGCCGATCTGGCCGAGAAGGATTATCTGCAGACCCTGCAGGGCCTGCGGCTGCTGTCGCTGCACGACAGCTGGGCGCTGCTCGCGCGCGATGCTCGCGGCCACCGCCCGCTGGTCGCGCAGGGACGCCTGATGGAGCGGACCCTGATCCGGCTGAAGCGGCTGAGCCGGCCGGTCGACTGGGGACAGCTGATCGATGACCGGGCGCTGGGGCTGTGGCAGGCCCGCGCGGTCCGGCCGGCGTCCGCATGATCGCCCGTCCGGCCGTGGCTCCGGGGCGACGCAGCGACTGGCTGCTGCGCTGGCCGGCCCGCGTGCTGCTGCCGCTGCTGCTGCTGTCGCTGGCCCTGGTGGTGACGCTGCTGGGTCACCAGATCCGCCTGGTCGAGCTGGAGACGGGGCTGATGCAGGCCGAACGTCAGCGCCTGGTCGAGCGCCTGGCCCTGGAGCAGGGCCGACTGGCGCAGGTGATCGGCCGCGGCGAGATGGCCCAGGTTCGCCGGCTGGTGGCCGGCATGGCGCTGCACGAGGGCCTGATGCAGGCCTGGCTGGTCGAGCCGGATGGCCGCATCCTCGGCGCGTTCTCGCGGGCCGAGACTGGGCGGCGCCTCTCGACCGTGCTGATCGCCCTGCCGCCGCTCGAGCGCGACAGCCTGCTCGGGCTGCTGCAGCGTGTCCGCGCGGAGCTGCTCGTGGAGCCGGCCGTCGCGCCCGACGGAACCCGGCGGCTGCTGCTGGGCGCGGTGCGGATCGAACCCGATCGCACGCTGCTGGTGCGCGCCGACCTGGGCCATGTGCTGGCCGTGCGCCAGGCGCAGGCCCGTGCGGATCTGCTCCGGCAGTTCTTCTTCACGCTGCTGGGGGTGTCGCTGTTCGGGCTGCTGCTGCACCTGCTGTGGTTCCGTCGCACCGACCAGCTGCACCGCACGGCCATGCGGCTGGCCCAGGGCGACCTCTCCGCCCGGACCGGCCTGAAGGGGGCCGACGAGCTGGCCCTGATCGGGCGGGCCGTGGACCGCATGGCCACCGAGCTGCAGCTGCGCCAGGCCGAGCTGCAGCAGCTGGCCGATCACATCGCGCATTCGCCCGTGGTGGTGATCACCTGGCGCAACGCCGAGGGCTGGCCGGTGCGCCAGGTCGGCGAGAACATCCAGCTCTGGGGCCACTCGCGCGAGGACCTCCTGTCGGGCCGGGTGCGCTACGCGCGCCTGATCCATCCGGAAGATCTGGACCGGGTGAGCCTGGACGTGTCGCGCCATCTGGCCGTCGGCCCGGACGAGTACCGGCAGGAATATCGTCTGCGCCACGGCGACGGCCACTGGATGTGGATCGAGGACCGCACCTGGCTGGCCCGCGAGCCGAACGGGTCGGTGCGCGACATCCACGGCGTGCTGCTGGATGTCACCGAGCTGCACGCCGCCCGCGCCGAACTGGCCCTGCAGGTGCGGCGGCTGCGCGAGGCCGAGGCGCATGCCCGGCTGGGCAGCTGGTCCTACGACGTCGAGCATGGCCGCGGCTGGTGGTCGGCGCAGATGTTCGAGCTCTTCGGGATCGATCCGGCCCGGGGCGTGCCCAGCTTCGAGGATTTCGTCGCCCAGGCCCACGAGCAGGACCAGGCGGCGGTGCGCCAGATGCTGCAGGCCTTCGCCCAGGGCGTGCCGCCCGAGCGCGCCACCGTGCTGTTCAGGCGCCACCCGGATCTGGGGCCGGTGCGCTGGTTCAGCGTCACCATCCACCCCGAGACCTGTCCGGACGGGCAGGTGCGCCGTTTCATCGGCACCGTGCTGGACGTGACCGACACCCGGCTGGCCGAGGAGGCGCTGCGCCATGCCAACCTCGAGCTCGAGCAGCGCGTCGAGGCGCGCACCCGCGAGCTCACCGAGCTCAACCAGTCGCTGGAGAGCTTCGTCTACACCGTCTCGCACGACCTCAAGGCGCCGCTGCGCGGGGTCGAGGGCTACACCCGGCTGCTGCTGGAGGACCATGCCGAGTCGCTCGGCGACGAGGGTCGGCTGTTTGCTCGCCGCATCCAGGAGGGCACGCGCCGCATGGGCCACCTGATCGACGATCTGCTGGCCTATGCCCGCATGGAGCGCCGCGCCCTGTCGATCCAGGACCTGGACCTGGGCCTGCTCGTGCGGCAGATCCTGGAGGAGAGCGGCGCGGAGATCGCGCGGACCGGCGCGGTCCTGGAGGTCGAGGTGCCCGAGGGGCTGCAGGTGCGGGCCGATCCGGAAGGGCTGCGGCTGGCTTTGCGCAACCTGCTGGCCAATGCGCTGAAGTTCAGCGCCAGCCGCACCCCGCCGCGCCTGCGCCTGTCGGCGCGCCTGGTGCAGGCCGAAGACAGCCCGCCCGGCCAGGCCGGTGACATCGCGCTGAGCCTGTCGGACAACGGCATCGGCTTCGACATGGCCTATCACGACCGCATCTTCGAGATCTTCCAGCGCCTGCAGCGCATGGAAGACTACCCCGGCACCGGCATCGGCCTGGCGCTGGTGCGCAAGGCGATGCAGCGCATGGGCGGCCAGGTGCGGGCCACGAGCGCCCCCGACCAGGGCGCGACCTTCGTGCTGACGCTGCGTCCCGGCTCGCCAGCGGGCGGTCCGGGCGCCAAGAAGCGGGATCAGAGAGACGGCGCGCGGCGCAGCTTGACGTAGGCGACGAAGCCGCCGCCGGGCGCGTTGCCCAGCTCGAGCTGGCCGCCCATGCGCGTCACCGTCTTGTCGACGATCGCCAGGCCCAGGCCGGCGCCGGTCGAGTGGGTGTGGGTGCGGGCCTTGTCGCCGCGGTAGAAGGGCGTGGTCAGCCGGGCGAGCTGCTCGGGGCTGACGCCGGGGCCCTCGTCGCGCACGCTCACCAGCACCCATTCGCCCGCGCGGGCGAAGGTCACCGAGACCTTGGCCACACCGTCCTCGTCCTGGGCGTAGCGGCGCGCGTTCTCGAACAGGTTGGCGAAGACGCGGTCCAGGTCGGTCTCGTCGGCCAGCACCCGCACATCGGTGGTGACGCGCGCGCTCACCTTCAGGTGCTCGCCGTTGACCCGGCGGATCACCGTGTCGAGCAGCACCGCCAGCACGATCGGCGCGAGCTTGACCTCGGTGGGCCGCGCGTAGTCCATGAACTTGTCGATGATCGCGTCGAGCTGGTCGATGTCGGCGGCCATGTTGCGCTTGGCCTCCTCGTCGTAGACGCTCATCTCGGTCTCGAGGCGGATGCGCGCCAGCGGCGTGCGCAGGTCATGGCTGATGCCGGCGAGCATCACCGCGCGGTCGTCCTCGATCTTGGCCAGCTCGCGCGCCATGCGGTTGAAGCCGCGGTTGACCTCGCGGATCTCGCGGGTGGCGGTGTCCTCGTCGAGGCGCTCGGCATACTCGCCGTCGCGGATGCGGCTGGCCGCGAAGGAGAGCTGGCGCAGCGGCCGGTTGATCAGCCCCGCGATCAGCGCCGAGCCGCCCAGCGTCAGCAGGAAGGTCAGGCTCATGACGACGAAGGTCGTCTTGCCGGTGACCGCAGGCTGCACCCGGTTGCGGTCGGCCTGCAGCCAGTAGTTGTCCGTCTCGATCAGGAAACCCACCCACAGCCCGGACTGGCCGTTGACGCTGCTGGCCACGATGGTCTGGGGCCCGAGCTGGCTGCGCAGCTCCGAGCCCACCGCGCGGGTGAAGCGATCGACCTCGAAGGGCTGCCAGCGGTCGTTGGGTTCGCGCGGCTGCAGCTTCACGGCTTCCTGCTCGGCGATGTTCTTCACCAGCGCCACCCGGTTGACCTGATCGGTGTAGCGCAGCGCCGAGCGCGACAGGTTCACCAGGCTGGCGATCTGCTGCGCGGCCTGCACGCCCCGCGGCTCGAGCTCGAGAAAGCGCAGCGTGTAGACCCAGCCCATGATGCCCACGCCCAGCATCAGCGACAGCAGCAGGAAGGTCCGCCAGAACAGGCTCATCGGCATGTGCCGGCGAACCAGCTGGCTCAGGCCCCGCAGCAGCATGCGCGGCAGGGGCTCGCGCTCGGGCGTCGAATAGGAAGACGAGGTGGTGGTCGAGGCCATGAGATCAGGTCGGCAGCGTCTGTCGGTCACCACGGCCCGAGGCTGCGGCTCGAAGGATGACCGTGATGCAGTTCACATCATCCGGCATCCTGAAACCAAATGTGTCGGTTTCGTTCTCAGGCCGCGCCATCCGGCACGAAGACGTAGCCCACGCCCCACACCGTCTGGATGTAGCGCGGCTGCGAGGGATCGGGCTCGATCATCTTGCGCAGGCGCGAGACCTGCACGTCGAGGCTGCGGTCGAAGGGCTCGAACTCGCGGCCGCGCGCCAGCTGCGCCAGCTTGTCGCGGCTCAGCGGCTGGCGCGGGTGGCGCACCAGGGCCTTGAGCATCGAGAACTCGCCGGTGGTCAGCGAGATCACCTCGCCGTCGCGGGTCAGGCGGCGCAGCGCCAGATCGAACTCGAACGGGCCGAACACGACCGTCTGCGCCTCGCGTGACGGGGCCCCCGGCGCCTCCATCACCGGACGACGGCGCAGCACCGCGTGGATGCGCGCCAGCAGCTCGCGCGGGTTGAAGGGCTTGGGCAGGTAGTCGTCGGCGCCGACCTCGAGACCGACGATGCGGTCGACATCCTCGACCTTGGCGGTCAGCATGATGATCGGGGTCAGGTCGTTGGCCGCGCGCAGGCGGCGGCAGATCGACAGGCCGTCCTCGCCCGGCAGCATCAGGTCGAGCACGATCAGGTCGATCGTCTCGCGGGTCAGGATGCGGTTGAGCGCCTTGGCATCCTCGGCCAGCAGCACCTCGAAGCCTTCCTGGGTCAGGTAGCGGCGCAGCAGGTCACGGATGCGTGCATCGTCGTCGACGACGACGATCCGGTCGGTGCGCTGGGCGTTGGCGGTGTTCATCAGGGGCTCCGGATTTGTAACAGGGGGGATTTTGCGCAGGTCGCCTCGGCTTTTCACCCGGCCTGACCCCTTGTTACAATTATTGCGCCCTGTGAATGAGCGGCCCGCGATGCGCTGATTTCAGCGCTTTCGTGCGGTATTGCGGTGAATTATTCACGATATCTGTCATCGCAAGGCGCTCCATGATCGTTCAATCCGCATGACCCTGTCGTGGAGCCCCTCATCGTGATGAAGATCCGAGATTGCCTTGGCGCGCGCCTGCGCCTGTCCGCCCGGCGGGGCCTGAGCGCCGGGGCGCTGCTGATGGCGGCCGCAGTCCAGGCGCAGACCGCCGGCCTGCCGGCCCCGGCCGGGCACCAGATGAACTTCTCGGCCAGCGCGCAGATGCAGGTGCCCCGCGATCAGCTCGGCGTGTCGCTGCAGGTGATGCGCGAGGGCAGCGATGCCGCGCAGGTCCAGAATGCCTTGAAGCAGGTGCTCGATGCCGCCCTGGCGGAGGCGCGCCGCGCCGCGGAAGGTGCCGCGATGACGGTGCGCACCAGCGGCTTCTCGATCCAGCCGCGGTACGGCCGCGACGGGCGCATCGCGGGCTGGGCCGGCAGCGCGGGACTCACGCTCGAAGGCCGCGACGTGGCCCGCATCGCGGCCACGGCCACGCGGCTCAATGGCCTGAGCATCGTCTCGACCAGCTACGCCCTGTCGCGCGAGGCCCGCGAGCGTCACGAGTCGGCGCTGACCGAGCAGGCGATCCGGCGCTTTCGCGAGCGTGCCGAGGAGATGTCGCGCCAGTTCGGCTACACCGGCTTCGTGGTGCGCGAGGTGACGGTGCAGGATGCCGAGACCGAAGCCGGGGCGCGGCCGGTCATGATGGCCCGCATGGCCGTCGCGGCCGAGGCCCTGCCGGCGACGCCGCTGCCCACCGAGGGCGGTCAGGCCACGCTGGGCGTGACGGTGCAGGGCACCGTCACGATGACGCGCTGAGACGGCGCCGGCCGTCTCCCCTCTCTTTTACTGAGCGGTCCAGCCGCCGTCGACGTTCCAGGCCACGCCGCGCACGTTGTCGGCCGCCGGCGAACACAGGAAGACCGCCAGCTCGCCGAGCTGCTCGGGCGTGGTGAACTGCAGCGAGGGCTGCTTCTCGCCCAGCAGCTGGCGCACCGCCTCGTCGTTGTCGACGCCGTCCCGGGCGGCGCGCGCATCGACCTGCTTCTGCACCAGCGGCGTGAGCACCCAGCCCGGGCAGATCGCGTTGCAGGTCACGCCGGTGGTGGCGTTCTCCAGCGCGGTCACCTTGGTCAGGCCGATGACGCCGTGCTTGGC
>JAUPTP010000042.1 GCA_030918015.1 Pseudomonadota bacterium | reverse complement strand
TCGTCTCCGGCGTGGCGATCAACATCCTGGCGCTCGGGCTGACCGCGGTCATCGGCCTGCACCTGTTCCAGCGTGGCGGGCGCACGCCCGATGTGCCGCCTGAAGGGCGCTTCGGCGTGCTGTTCGACGCCGCGGCGCGTGCGGTGCAGGACTGGCCGCTGATCGGACCGCTGCTGGCCGAGGCGCTGCTGCGCCAGACGCTGCTGGCCTGGCTGGCCTTCGCGCTGGTGCCGGCGGTGGGGTGGCTGCTCCACCGCACCCGCTTCGGGCTGCGGCTGCGCGCGGTCGGCGAGAACCCGGCGATGGTGGACGCCGCCGGCATCTCGGTGGCCGGGCTGCGCTGGCGCGCGGTGCTGCTGGCCGGCGCGCTGTGCGGCATCGGCGGCGCCTTTCTCGCGCTGGCGCAGAACGCCGGCTTCACGCCGGGCATGAGCGCCGGGCGCGGCTTCATGGCGCTGGCGGCGATGGTGTTCGGCCACTGGCATCCGGTGCGCGCGCTCTGGGCCTGCCTGCTGTTCGGCCTGCTCGATGCGGTGGCGATCCGGCTGCAGGGCGCGGTGATCCCGGGCCTGGGCGCGGTGCCGGTCGAGCTGATCCAGGCGCTGCCCTACCTGTTCACCGTGGTGCTGCTGGCGGGCTTCCTGGGCCGGGCCGAGGCGCCGCGCGCGCTGGGGCGGCCCTTCTCGAAGACGCGCTGAGCGCTGATTCAGGGGGCGGCGCTCTCACGAATCGTCACGTTTGCCGCACCGGGTCTTGCCTACGATGCGAACCCGCCGGAGCGGGTGACAATCTGGCCGAAAATGAATTAATTGGCCAGCAGGCCTTCACTCTCCGGGGAGATGCTCGATGTTCGACACGCTTCGCGTGGTCACGGCGACCGCGGCCTTGCTGGTGGCAGGATGGATCGGTCACGGCATCGGCTCGTCCGGGCGAGAGGCGGCCGAGGCGCGCATCGCCAAGCTCGAGGGCGTGCTGCACGAGAGCGAGGCGCGCCACCGCGATGCGCAGATCGCGCTGGCGGCCGAGCTGCGCTCTCGCGAGGCGGCCTTCGAGGCCCGGTTGAGCGAGATGAAGGTCTCCTTCGACGAGCAGAAGGTCGAGATGATCGAGGCGCTCGATGACAGCCAGGCCCAGCTGGCCGATCTGGCGCAGCGCCGCCGCGACAACGACGCCGAACTGGCGCGGGTCCGCAAGGCCCTGGCCGCCTCGGCCACCGGCTCCCCAGGGCGGCTGCGTGACGAGCTGCGCGAGCGCGAGCTGCAGCTCGTGCTGCTGCAGGGCCAGCTGCGACAGAACACGGCCGGGCTGAACTGCCTGTCGGCGCCCGTTCCGGCCGAGGCGGTGCGCACGCTCAACCGTGTCGCCGGCGGCCCGCGCTCGCGCTGATGAGGCCCTCGATGTCGATGTGCCGGATGCCCTCGCGCCTGTTTCTTGCCCTGTCCGTGGTGTTGCTGGCCGCCGGTTGCGCGTCGGGACCCGCCGTGCCCACGCCGCCGGTCGCGCTGAAGTGTGCCTTGCCGGCCGGCGCCGACAGCGCCTGCCCAGCGCCCCAGCCCCTGAAGGCCGGGCTCACCTACCGCGAACTGCTGGAGGCGCATCTCGAGGATCGCCAGCAGCGCCAGCGCTGCGCCGCCCAGCACGAGGAGCTGCGACGCATCGTGGCGGTGTGCAACGCGCGCATCGATGTGCTGTCGCGGGGACGGCGCGACTGAGCGTGCCGCAGGGGCCGGGCACGACGCGGGCGCCGGTTGTGGGACAATCCCGGCGTGGAGTCAGCCAGACCGCCGCTGGTGCAAGGATCGAAAGGTCGCACTGGAGGAAGGTCCGGACTGCACAGAACAGCGCAGGAGGTAACACCTCTCCACCGCGAGGTGAGGATCAGAGCAACAGAGACGAGCCGGTTCGGTCCGGGTGAAACGGGCAATCTCTGCGCGCAGCAACACCAAATAGGCCAGCGATGACGCGGTTCGCTGAGTTGGCGGGTAGGTGGCATCGAGCCGTTCCGGTGACGGGCGGCCCAGAGGAATGGCGGTCACGGTCGGGGCAACCCGACCGCACAGAATCCGGCCTATCGGCTGACTCCACACTTTTCAGCAGATGCCCGACTCGGGCGCCGACCGCGGATTGCGCGCGACCGGCGCCGTCGTGGCTCAGAGCTTCAGCTCGAGCGGCGGCAGGTCGCTCAGCGCCGGATCGGTGTGCAGGCTGGTCTGCGCACGCGGCTCCCCGCCTCCTTCTTCACGGCGCAGCGAGCGCATGCCGTGCCGCAGGTAGCGGTTGTGGTGATTCGGGCGGGCCGGGATGAAGCGGGCCAGCTCGGTCAGCGCCATCTCGTAGACCTGCCGCTTGAACTCGATCACCACGTCCAGCGGCACCCAGTAGTCGTGCCAGCGCCAGGCATCGAACTCGGGGTGCGTCGTGGCCCGCAGGTTCATGTCGGTGTCGCGCCCCATGAGCTGCAGCAGGAACCAGATCTGCTTCTGTCCCTTGTAGTGACCGCGCGCGTCGCGCCGGATGTAGTGCTCGGGCACCTCGTAGCGCAGCCAGTCTCGTGTGCGCGCGATGATGCGCACATGTTCAGGATGCAGCCCCACTTCCTCGTGGAGCTCTCGGAACATCGCCTGCTCCGGCGTCTCGCCATGCTTGATGCCGCCCTGCGGAAACTGCCAGGAGTGGGTGCGTATGCGCTTGCCCCAGAACACCTGATTCCGCTGGTTGAGCAGGATGATGCCGACGTTGGGCCGGAAGCCTTCTCGGTCGAGCATAATCAGACCCCAATTTTCACGTTGAACCCATTATTGCACCGGGCCTGATCGGCGCAACCCCGCGGATCACCCGAGCAGGGACAAGGGCTCCTGTCGCCCGTCCAGAGGTTCTTCCCAGTACCCGTCCGCGGACCGAACATCCCCCATGAAAGCCACCCAGTTCTTCATCGCCACCCTGAAGGAAGCGCCCGCCGATGCCGAGGTGATCAGCCACAAGCTGATGATGCGCGCCGGCATGATCAAGCGCCTGGGTGCGGGCATCTACAACTACATGCCGATGGGGCTGCGGGTGATCCGCAAGGTCGAGGGCATCATCCGCGAGGAGATGAACCGCGCCGGCGCCGTCGAGCTCCTGATGCCGGTGGTGCAGCCGGCCGAGCTGTGGCAGGAGACCGGCCGCTTCGACAAGATGGGCCCGGAGATGATGCGGGTGAAGGACCGCCATGACCGCGACTTCATCATCCAGCCGACCTCGGAAGAGGTGGTGACCGACATCGCGCGCCAGGAGCTGCGCAGCTACAAGCAGCTGCCCAAGAACTTCTATCACATCCAGACCAAGTTCCGCGACGAGCGCCGGCCGCGCTTCGGCATCATGCGCGGGCGCGAGTTCACGATGAAGGACGCGTACTCCTTCGACCGCAGCCCCGAGGCCGCGGCCAAGAGCTACGAGACGATGTTCGCGGCCTACAAGCGCATCTTCGACCGCTTCGGCCTGCAGTACCGCGCGGTCGCGGCCGACACCGGCGCGATCGGCGGCGATCTCAGCCACGAGTTCCAGGTCATCGCCCAGACCGGCGAGGACGCGATCATCTACTGCCCGACCAGCGACTACGCTGCCAACATCGAGCTGGCCGAGGCCGTGGCCCCGGCCACGCCGCGCGCCGCGCCGACCGCCGAGATGACGAGGACGCTGACGCCGGGCAAGAGCACCTGCGCCGACGTCGCCGCCTTCCTGGGCCTGCCGCTGACGAAGTCGCTCAAGAGCCTGGTGCTGGCCACCGACCAGCTCGACGAGCAGGGCAATCCGGCTGGCTCGACCGTCTGGCTGCTGCTGCTGCGCGGCGACCACGAGATGAACGAGGTCAAGGTCGGCAAGATCGACGGCCTGAAGGCCGGCTTCCGCTTCGCCACGCTGGCCGAGATCGACGAGCACTTCGGCTGCAAGCCCGGCTACCTGGGCCCGGTCGGCCTGAAGAAGCCGGTGAAGATCATCGCCGACCGCACGGTGGCCGCGATGAGCGACTTCTGCTGCGGCGCCAACGAGGCCGACTACCACCTGACCGGCGTGAACTGGGGCCGCGACCTGCCCGAGCCCGATCTGGTGGCCGACCTGCGCAATGTCGTCGAGGGCGACCCGTCGCCGGACGGCCAGGGCGTGCTGGCGATCGAGCGCGGCATCGAGGTCGGCCATGTCTTCTACCTCGGCACCAAGTACTCGAAGGCGATGAACGCGACCTTCCTGGACGAGACCGGCAAGCCGGCGCTGATGGAGATGGGCTGCTATGGCATCGGCGTGACCCGCATCCTGGGCGCGGCGATCGAGCAGGGCCATGACGCGCGCGGCATCATCTGGCCGGACGCGATCGCGCCGTTCACCGTGGCGATCTGCCCGATCGGCTACGACCGCTCGGCCGAGGTCAAGGCCGCCGCCGACGCGCTGCACGACGAGCTGCTGGCCGCCGGCGTCGACGTGATGCTCGACGACCGCGGCGAGCGTCCGGGTGCGATGTTCGCCGACTGGGAGCTGATCGGCGTGCCGCACCGCGTGGTGCTGTCCGACCGCGGCCTGAAGGAAGGCCAGGTCGAGTACCAGGGCCGCCGCGACGAGGCCGCGACCAAGGTCGCTGCAGCGGAGGTCGCCGCCTTCGTGAAGGGCCGCCTGAAGGCATGAGCTGCCGCCGCCGCGCCTGGCTGATCGGGGCCGGATCGGCGCTGGCCGGGCTGGGTGCCAGTCCTGCCGCCCGGGCCGGCGGCCAGCTGGAAGAGCCGCTGGCCGATGCGGTGCGCACCGCGCTGGCGGCGGCGGTGGCCGGCAACGGCGCGCCGCCGAAGCTCGAGTTCGTCTCCACCGAGGCGCGCATGGCCCACCTGCGCTGGCTCGGCGCGATGAGCGAGCGGCTGGCGCGGCGCAAGTCCGACTTCAACGTGCGCCGCGAGTTTCTCGAGACGGTCTGGTACGAGAGCCGGCGCGCCGGGCTCGACACCGCGCTGGTGCTCGGGCTGATCGAGGTCGAGAGCGGATTCCGCAAGTACGCGATCTCCAGCGTGGGCGCACGCAGCTACATGCAGGTCATGCCCTTCTGGGCGCGCACGATCGGCGATGGCGATGCCTCGCGGCTTTTCCACATGCAGACCAACCTGCGCTTCGGCTGCGTGATCCTGCGCCACTACCTCGACCGCGAGCGGGGCGATCTCTTCATGGCCCTGGGGCGCTACAACGGCAGCCGCGGCAAGGCGGCCTACCCCGACATGGTGATGGCGGCGCGGCGGCGCTGGGAACACCCCGACGCCGTGACCGCTTCTCCGCTGCTGGCGGCAAGCCCGCATCCTTCACGGTGATGCCAGCTCCGCTACACTGGAGCCCATGTTCCGTCGACTGATGTCCCTGTTCGCTGTGCTGATGCTGCTGTGCGCCGGCCTGCTGGGCGGGGCACGGGGTGCCCTGGCGACCGTGTCGCTGGCTGAACAGATGAACACCCGCTGCGCCGCCATGCCGGTGGCGGTCTGCTTCGCCACCGAGGTGCGGGACCGGGTCGCTGCGCCGGAGCCGCCCCAGGATGCGCCGCAAGGCGAGGCCGATCTGGCGTCCTCGGCCGCCGAGCTGGCCGACGTGCCGCCCTTGCCCGGACTGCTGCCGCAGCCGTTCAGCCGCGGCCTGCAGCGCGCGCCCTGGCCGGCCGGGCAACGCCCCGAGGCCTCGCCGTATCTCGACGGCCCCTTGCGTCCGCCGCGTTCGGCGGCCTGAAACCGCGCCGCGTCCGCGCGTTGATCGTGCGGGTGCGCTCTCGGCGCCGGATCCGTCCCGGGTCCGTCTCCCTCCGGGCATCATTCCCTGATCCGTTCCCTGCTGTCTCCGAAGGAGCCTCTGTCATGTCCGACCTGTTCCAGAACCACGGCTTCGCGTCTGTCGCGATGCCCAGCGCCGCCGAGCGCAACCGCGTGATGCGCAACACCTACTGGCTGCTCGCGCTGTCGATGATCCCGACCGTGCTGGGCGCCTGGCTGGGTGTCGCCACCGGCCTGACCCGCGCGATGTCGCCGCTGGTCGGTCTGATCGTGTTCATGGCCGGCGCGTTCGGCTTCATGTTCGCGATCGAGAAGACCAAGAACTCGGCCGCCGGCGTGCCGGTGCTGCTGGCCTTCACCTTCTTCATGGGCCTGATGCTGTCGCGCCTGATCGGCACGGTGCTGGGCCTGTCGAATGGCGCCGGCCTGATCATGACCGCCTTCACCGGCACCGGCCTGATCTTTTTCGGCATGGCCATGCTGTCGACGGTGATCAAGCGCGACCTGTCGTCGATGGGCAAGTTCCTGTTCATCGGCATGATCATGGTGCTGGTGGCCGGGATCGCCAACATCTTCCTGCAGTCGAGCGCGCTGATGATCACGCTGTCGGTGCTGACGATCGGCATCTTCTCGGCCTTCATCCTCTATGACCTCAAGCGCATCGAGAACGGCGAGGAGACCAACTACATCACCGCCACGCTGGGCATCTACCTGAGCCTGTACAACGTGTTCCAGTCGCTGCTGTCGCTGCTGGGCATCTTCGGCGGCAACGACGACTGAGGTCCGTCCGGGGCGGACGCCCGTCTGCCCCGGACGAGCGGGCCTGCCGGGATCAGCTGCGCAGTCCGGCCCAGGCCTGCGGCCGGGCGGCGGCGATGCCGGCGAGCTGCAGCACCCGCTCGACCGTCTCGTCGACCAGCTCGGCGATGGTCTGCGGCCGGTGGTAGAAGGCCGGCAGCGGCGGGAAGACGATGCCGCCCATCTCGGTGACGGCGGTCATGTTGCGCAGATGCGCGAGGTTGAACGGCGTCTCGCGCACCATCAGGATCAGGCGGCGGCGCTCCTTGAGCGTCACGTCGGCCGCGCGGGTCAGCAGGTTGTCGCCGAAGCCGTGCGCGATCGCGGCCAGCGTCTTCATCGTGCAGGGCGCGATCACCATCGCCGCGGTGTCGAAGCTGCCGCTGGCAATGCAGGCGCCGATCTCGCCGGGCGCATGCGCGACCGCGGCCAGCGACTCCAG
The DNA here is from genome assembly GCA_030918015.1 of Pseudomonadota bacterium. GTDB lineage: Bacteria > Pseudomonadota > Gammaproteobacteria > Burkholderiales > Burkholderiaceae_C > Sphaerotilus. The sequence goes on along the minus strand of JAUPTP010000042.1, from coordinate 2,638 downwards.
CGCGCGCCGGTCCAGGCCGCATTCGTGATGCACGTTGAGCACGCCCGAGGGCGTGACCACCAGATGCGTCTCCACGCCCAGGTCGCGCGCGCGCTCGAGCAGGCGCACGCCGTAGGCCGCGCCCGACGCGCCGGTGATGCCGACGACCAGCCGCGGGCGTGTGACCGGGGCGGTCATCGCGTCTGCCCTCAGGCCTTCGGGGCCAGCAGCTGCTGCAGCTCGCCCGCCTGGTACATCTCCATCATGATGTCCGAGCCGCCGACGAACTCGCCGTTGATGTAGAGCTGCGGGATGGTCGGCCAGTTCGAGTAGTCCTTGATGCCCTGGCGGATCGCCGGATCCTCGAGCACGTTGACGGTGGTGATCTGGCTGACGCCGCAGGCCTTCAGGATCTGCACCGCGCGGCCGGAGAAGCCGCACTGCGGGAACTGGGCGGTGCCCTTCATGAACAGGACAACCGGGTTGCCCTTGACGAGGTCGTCGATCTGCTGGTGGGTGCTCATGGCGTGATTCGGGAGGAGTGGGAAAAGAGGATCGGAGGATCGGGAATCAGGGCCGATTTATAAGGCAAAGCGGCGGCGCCGGCCTGCGGACCGCAAGAGACCGCGCCGCTCAGTCCGGTCTGCGGGCGCCGGTGCAGCGCCGGTGGCCGGCCAGATCCTGGCGGTGTGCCACCGCCTGCCAGCCGGCCGCGCGCAGCAGCGCGGCGACCGCATCGGCCTGGTCGTGGCCGTGCTCGAGCAGCAGCCAGCCGCCGGGCGCCAGATGCGCCGGCGCGTCGGCGACGATCTGGCGGATCGCGTCCAGGCCGTCGGCGCCGGAGGTCAGCGCCAGGCGCGGCTCGTGGCGCAGCGCCGGCAGGTGCGCGTCGCCCTCGGCGATGTAGGGCGGGTTGCTGACGATCAGGTCGAAGCGGCGCCCGGCCAGCGGCGCGAACCACGCGCCCTCATGCCAGTCGACCGCCAGGCCCAGCCGCTCGCCGTTGCCGCGCGCCACCGCCAGCGCCGCCGGGCTGAGGTCGACCGCGCTGACCTGCGCATCCGGCCGCCGTGACTTGAGCGCCAGCGCGACGGCGCCGCTGCCGGTGCCCAGATCGACCAGCGCGCGGCCCGGCGGCAGCGCGTCCAGCACCTCCAGCGCCCAGTCGACCAGCGTCTCGGTGTCGGGCCGCGGGTCGAGCACGTCGGGCGTGACCGCCAGCATCAGGCCGTGGAACTCGTGCTGGCCGGTGAGATAGGCGACAGGCACCTCGTCCTGACGCCGGGTCAGCCAGTCCTGCCAGCGCGCCTGCTGCGCGGCGTCGAGCGGCGCGTCGTCATGCGTCAGCAGCCAGGTGCGCGAGCGCGCCAGCAGCGCGCCGAGCAGCGCCATCGCGTCCGCGCGGTCCAGCCCCTGCGCACGCGCCTGGCGCAGCGCCTCGGCGACGGTCGTCACGCCTGCGCCTCCATCTCGGCGAGCAGCTCGGCGGCGCGGGCGGTCTTCAGCGCGGCGATGACCTCGTCCAGGTCGCCTTCCATGATGCTGCCCAGCTTGTAGAGCGTCAGGTTGATGCGGTGGTCGGTCAGGCGCCCCTGCGGGAAGTTGTAGGTGCGGATGCGGTCGGAGCGGTCGCCCGAGCCGATCAGGCCCTTGCGGGTCGCGGCCTCGCGGGCCTGGCGTTCCAGCCGTTCCTTGTCGCGCAGCCGCGCGGCCAGCACCGCCAGCGCCCGGACCTTGTTGCGGTGCTGGCTGCGGTCGTCCTGGCATTCGGCCACCAGTCCGGTCGGCAGGTGGGTGACGCGCACCGCCGAGTCGGTCTTGTTGATGTGCTGGCCGCCGGCGCCGCTGGCGCGGAAGGTGTCGATGCGCAGCTCGGCCGGGTTGAGCGTGACCTCCTCGGCCTCGTCCGGCTCGGGCAGCACCGCCACCGTGCAGGCGCTGGTGTGGATGCGCCCCTGCGTCTCGGTGGCCGGCACGCGCTGCACCCGGTGGCCGCCGGACTCGAACTTCAGCGCTTCATAGACCGTGTCGCCGGCCAGCCGCACGACCACTTCCTTGTAGCCGCCGAGGTCGGATTCGTTCGCCGACATGATCTCGGCCTGCCAGCCCTGGCGCTCGGCGTGGCGCAGGTACATGCGCAGCAGGTCGCCGGCGAAGAGCGCCGACTCGTCGCCGCCGGTGCCGGCGCGGATCTCGAGGAAGGCGTTGCGGTCGTCGTCCGGGTCGCGCGGCAGCAGGGCCGTCTGCAGCTCGGCGTCGAGCCGGGCGATGTCGGCCTCGGCGGCCGCGATCTCCTCGCGCGCCATCTCGGCCAGATCGGCGTCGTCCAGCATCACGCGGGCGTCCTGCAGATCGCGCTCGCGCTGCTGCAGCTGCGTCCAGCGCCCGGCCAGCGCCGAGACGCGTGCGTGGTCGCGGGTGAGGGTGCGCAGCCGGCCGATGTCGGCCATGACCTGCGGATCGGCCAGGGCGGCGTCGAGTTCGGCAAGGCGCAGGATCTGGCGGTCGAGCTGCTGGCGCAGGAAGGGTGTCATCGGGTCGGGTTCTCGCCGCGCAGGAACAGCCGCGTGACCGCGTCGATCATCTGCGCGCGCTGCTGCGGGTCGGCGTTGTGCAGCTCGGCCATCGCGCCGTGCAGCATCTTCTGCGTCAGGCTGCG
>JAUPTP010000041.1 GCA_030918015.1 Pseudomonadota bacterium | reverse complement strand
CGCGGCGGCCGCGTCCAGGCAGACCTGGCCGCCGGCGGCGCGCAGCTGGCGCGCGGCCTCCAGGCCCAGCGCCTCGGCGGCGGCGGTGTCGGCGACCTCGGCCGACACGTTCACGACATGCAGCGGATGCGCGGCATCGACCGGATGGCCCAGGCGGGCCTGCAGCGCGAGCGTGCCGCCCTGCCAGTGCGCCCAGGCCGCCAGCGGCATGCTGCAGCTGCCACCCAGCGCACGCGACACCGCGCGCTCGGCATGCACCGCCAGCCAGGTCGGCGCATGGGTCAGCGACGCCAGCGCCTGGCGCAGCGCGGTCGAATCGGTGCGCACCTCCAGGCCCAGCGCGCCCTGCCCGGCCGCCGGCAGCATCACTTCCGGATCGATCACCGCGCGGATGCGCGCGTCCAGGCCCAGGCGCTTGAGGCCCGCGGCGGCCAGCACGATGCCGTCGTACTGGCCCTCGTCGAGCTTGCGCAGCCGGGTGTCGAGGTTGCCGCGCAGCGGCTGCACATCCAGGTCCGGCCGGATCGCCTTGAGCTGCACCACCCGGCGCAGGCTCGAGGTGCCCACGCGCGCGCCCTGCGGCAGCGCCTGCACCGACTCGAAACGGGGCGAGACCCAGGCATCGCGCGGGTCCTCGCGCTCCAGCACGGTGCACAGCGAGAAGCCCTCGGGCATCTCCATCGGCACGTCCTTGAGCGAATGCACCGCCAGGTGGGCGCGGCCCTCCTCCAGCGCCACCTCCAGCTCCTTGACGAACAGGCCCTTGCCGCCGACCTTCGACAGCGCGCGGTCGAGGATCTGGTCACCCTGGGTCGTCATGCCCAGCAGCTCCACGCCCCAGCCGAAGCGCTGGCGCAGCAGGGACTGGACATGCTCGGCCTGCCACAGGGCCAGGCGACTTTCGCGGGTGGCGATGATGCACGGTGACGACAGTGTGTTCATGCCGCGATTGTCCTTCATCGGCGTGACGGGCCTCACGAAGCGACAACGGACCCGTTCTGGTCCGAAAGCTGCTCTCTCTTGCCGTTTCGGGTGCTAACATGCGCCGCGTAACCCGGTTACCACTTCATCGCCATCGAGGTTTCAATGCCCCGCGCTGCCCGTCCCAAGAAGAACGCCGCTTCCGCCCCCGCTCCTGAAACCCCGGTCGTCGAGACCGGGTCCGCCGCCGATGCGGCCGAGAAGAACCGACCGCTGGTCGAGGACATCCGCCTGCTCGGGCGCATCCTCGGCGACGTCATCCGCGAACAGGAAGGCAAGGCCGCCTACGAGCTGGTCGAGAAGATCCGCCAGCTCTCGGTCGCCTACCGCCTGAAGCAGGATGCGGGCGCCGGCAAGTCGCTCGACCGCTTGCTCAAGAACCTCTCGGTCGACCAGACCGTGAGCGTGATCCGCGCCTTCAGCTACTTCTCGCACCTGGCCAACATCGCCGAGGACCGCCACCATGTGCGCCGCCGCGAGGTCCACGAGCGCCAGGGCCACCTGCAGGAAGGGTCGCTGGCGATGACCTTCGAGCGCCTGATGGAGGCCGACATCCGCGCCGACGACATCGCCGGCACGCTCGCGCGCGCCTACATCTCGCCGGTGCTGACCGCGCACCCGACCGAGGTGCAGCGCAAGTCCATCCTCGACGCCGAGCGCGCCGTGGCCGAGCTGATCAACCAGCGCGACCACCTGCACACCGCGCGCGACCGGGCCGAGAACGAGGAGCAGCTCGCCGCCCGCGTGACCCAGCTGTGGCAGACGCGCATGCTGCGCTACACCAAGCTGACCGTCTCGGACGAGATCGAGAACGCGCTGTCCTACTACCGCTCGACCTTCCTGCGCCAGATCCCGAAGATGTACCGCGAGATCGAGCACGCGCTGCCCGGCCGCGACATCGCCAACTTCTTCCGCATGGGCAACTGGATCGGCGGCGACCGCGACGGCAACCCCTTCGTGACCGCCGAGACGCTGAAGCTGGCGCTGTCGCGCCAGAGCGAGACGGCGCTGCGCCACTACCTGACCGAGGTGCACCAGCTCGGCGCCGAGCTGTCGATGTCGCTGCTGCTGTGCCCGGTCACGCCCGAGATGCGGCAGCTGGCCGAGCGCTCGCCCGACCAGAACGCGCACCGCCAGGACGAGCCCTATCGCCGCGCGCTGATCGGCATCTACTCGCGCCTGGCCGCGACGCTGCATGAGCTGACCGGCACCGAGGCGCTGCGCCACGCGGTGGCGCCGCAGAACCCCTACGCCTCGGCCGAAGAGTTCCTGACCGACCTGCGCGTGATCGAGGCCTCGCTGAAGTTCCACCATGCGCAGGCGCTGATCGCGCCCCGCCTGGCGCCGCTGATGCGCGCGGTCGAGGTCTTCGGCTTCCATCTGGCCACGGTCGACCTGCGCCAGAGCTCGGACAAGCACGAGGAGGTGGTGGCCGAGCTGCTGCGCGTGGCGCGCATCGAGGCCGACTATTCAAGCCTTGACGAGGCCGGCCGGCGCACGCTGCTGCTCAAGGTCCTGGACGACGCGCGCCCGCTGCGCGTGATCGGCGCCGACTATTCGGACCACGCCCGCAGCGAGCTGTCCATCTTCGAGACCGCGCGCGAGATGCTGGGCCGCTTCGGTCGCCACGCGCTGCGCCACTACATCATCAGCCACACCGAGGATGTCAGCGACCTGCTCGAGGTGCTGGTGCTGCAGAAGGAAGTCGGCCTGATGCGCGGCACGCTCGACAGCGGCGCGGCGGTCAACGACCTGATCGTGGTGCCGCTGTTCGAGACGATCGGCGACCTGCGCAACGCCGCGCCGATCATGGCGCAGTTCTACGCGCTGCCCGGCATCGCCGGCATGGTCGCGCGCTCGGGCCGCGAGCAGGACATCATGCTGGGCTACTCGGACAGCAACAAGGACGGCGGCTTCTTCACCAGCAACTGGGAGCTGTACGCGGCCGAACTGGCGCTGGTGGAGCTGTTCGAGCAGCTCGGCCGCGCCCACGGCATCACGCTGCGCCTGTTCCACGGCCGCGGCGGCACGGTGGGCCGCGGGGGCGGTCCGAGCTACCAGGCCATCCTGGCGCAGCCCCCCGGCACGGTCAACGGCCAGATCCGCCTGACCGAGCAGGGCGAGGTGATCGCCTCGAAGTACGCCAACCCCGAGATCGGCCTGCGCAACCTGGAGACGCTGGTGGCCGCGACGCTGGAGGCCACGCTGCTGCACCCGACCAAGAGCGCGCCGAAGGCCTTCCTGGACGCGGCCGCCGAGATCTCGGGCGCGAGCATGGCCGCCTACCGCGCGCTGGTCTACGAGACCCCGGGCTTCACCGACTACTTCTTCAGCGCCACGCCGATCCGCGAGATCGCCGAGCTCAACATCGGCTCGCGCCCGGCCTCGCGCAAGGCCACCCGCGCGATCGAGGACCTGCGCGCGATTCCCTGGGGCTTCAGCTGGGGCCAGTGCCGGGTGGCGCTGCCGGGCTGGTGCGGCTTCGGCTCGGCGGTGGCCGCCTACCTGGCCGGCGCCAAGGGCGACAAGGCCCAGGCCGAGCGCCTGGCGCTGCTGCAGCGCATGTACCAGGAATGGCCCTTCTTCCGCACCCTGCTGTCCAACCTGGACATGGTGCTGGCCAAGTCGGACCTGCGCATCGCCGCGCGCTACCTCGACCTGGTCGAGGACAAGAAGCTGGGCAAGAAGATCTTCGCCGCGATCGAGGCCGAATGGCAGCGCACCCAGGATGCGCTGAACCAGATCACCGGCGACGCGCAGCGCCTGGCGGCCAACCCGACGCTGGCGCGCTCGATCGAGCACCGCTTCCCGTATCTCGATCCGCTCAACCACCTGCAGGTCGAGCTGATGCGCCGCTACCGCCAGCGTCCGGCCGACGCCAAGACCGCGGGCGACCCGACGCTCGAGCGCCTGCAGCGCGGCATCCACATCTCGATCAACGGGGTGGCCGCGGGCCTGCGCAACACCGGCTGATCGCCGCCGGACGGGGCGGCCAGCGCTTCAGCCGGCGGCCGCCCTGAAGCCTTCGAGCACGTTGACCACGTTGACGCCGACCTCGTCGACCGCGTAGCCGCCCTCCATCGTCAGCACCACCGGCAGGCCGGCGCGCGCCAGGCGCTCGCCCAGGCGCAGGTAGTCGTCGGCCCGCAGATGGAAGCCCGAGATCGGGTCGCCCTCGAAGGTGTCGACGCCCAGCGCCACCACCAGCGCCTCGGCGCGGTGGGCGGCCACCGCGGCCAGGCCCGCCTCCAGCGCCTCGAACCAGGTCGCGACCGAGGTGCCGCGCGGCAGCGGCAGGTTCAGGTTCGCGCCCAGGCCGGCGCCCTCGCCGCGCTCGTCGGCGTGACCGAGGAAGAAGGGATATTCGGTGCGCGGGTCGCCGTGCAGCGACACCGTCAGCACATCGCCCCGGCCGTAGAAGATGGTCTGCGTGCCGTTGCCGTGGTGGTAGTCGACATCGAGCACCGCGACCCGCGCCGCGCCGTGGTCGCGCAGCGTCTGCGCCGCCAGCGCGGCGTTGTTGAGAAAGCAGTAGCCGCCGAAGAAGTCCGGCCCGGCGTGGTGGCCGGGCGGGCGGGTCAGCGCGAAGGCGGCGCGCTCGCCCCCCGACACCGCCAGCGCGGCCGAGCGGGCGCAGGCCGCGCCCTCGCGGGCCGCCGCCCAGGTGCCGGCCATGACGGGGCTGCCGGCATCGAAGGAGAACAGGCCGATGCGCGCGGCGAAGCTCTCGGGCAGCACGTCGGCGCGGAAACCCCGCACCGGCCAGACCGCCGGCAGGATGTCGGTGCCGGCGTTGGCCGGATCGAGCGCCACCCACTCGTCCCAGGCACCGGCCAGGAAGTCGAGGTAGCGCGGCGCGTGGATCGCCGCCAGCGCCGCGTCCAGCCCGGCGTCATCCGGCGCGGGATCGCACAGCATGCCGACCGGCCGGCGCGCCAGCTCGGTCAGCACATGGTCCAGCCGCGCCGGCGTCTCGTGGCAGGGCACGAGGCGCCCGCGGTACATCTCCAGCCGCGCGTCGTGGCGGCGGTGGAGGGCGTTGCGGAAGATCTTCATCTGGACCGGCCCTCCCCGCCGGACGCGTCACTCGCCCAGGTAGGCGGCGCGGACCTTGGGGTCCTCGAGCAGCTGGCGGCCGGCGCCGGTCATGGTGATCAGGCCGGACTCCATCACATAGCCGCGGTCGGCCACCGCCAGCGCGCGGCTGGCGTTCTGCTCGACCAGCAGCATGGTCACGCCCTGCTTGTGGATGTCGCCCACCACCTCGAAGATCTTGTCGACCATGATCGGCGACAGGCCCATCGACGGCTCGTCGAGCAGCAGCACCTTGGGGCGGGCCATCAGCGCGCGGCCCATCGCCAGCATCTGCTGCTCGCCGCCCGACATCGTGCCGGCGAGCTGGTCGCGGCGCTCCTTCAGGCGCGGGAAGATGGCGAAGACCTTCTCGATGTCCTCCAGGATGCCCGCCTTGTCGTCGCGGATGTAGGCGCCCATCTGCAGGTTCTCGGTGATGGTCATCCGGGTGAAGGTGCCGCGACCTTCCGGAATCATCACCAGGCCCTGCTTGGCCAGATCCCAGGCGCCCTGGCCCTTCAGGCTGCGGCCGAGGTACTTCACGTCGCCGTCGCCGATCGGCTGCAGGCCGGTGACCGCCTTCAGCGTGGTGGTCTTGCCCGCGCCGTTGGCGCCGATCAGCGAGACCAGCTCGCCCTCGCGCACCTCCAGGCTCACGCCCTTGACGGCCTGGATGCCGCCGTAGGCGACCTTGACGTTCTCGATGCTGAGCAGGACCTGCCCGCTCTTCTTGTCATTGCTCGACATGGTCTGTTCCTGTGCGGTTCGGCCGGTCTCAGTGGGCCTTGTGGCCGGAGCCGAGGTAGGCCTCGATCACCTTCTCGTTGCGCTGGACCTCGGCGGCGGTGCCCTCGGCGATCTGCTTGCCGTAGTCGAGCACCGTCAGCCGGTCGCACAGGCCCATCATCAGCTTCACGTCGTGCTCGATGATCAGGATGGTGCGGCCGTCCTTGCGGATGCGGTCGATCAGCTCGCGCAGCACCACCTTCTCGGTGGCGTTCATGCCGGCGGCCGGCTCGTCGAGCGCGATCAGCTTCGGATCGGTGGCCAGCGCGCGGGCGATCTCCAGGCGGCGCTGGTCGCCGTAGGACAGCGTGCGCGCCTTGAACTCGGCGTACTTGCCGATGCCGACATAGTCGAGCAGCTCCTGCGCGCGCCGGGCGATCGCGGCCTCCTCGGCCTTGAAGCCGGGGGTGCGGAAGATCGCGCCGATCAGGCCGCTGGAGGTGCGCACATGGCGGCCGACCATCACGTTCTCCAGCGCGGTCATCTCGGGGAAGAGGCGGATGTTCTGGAAGGTGCGCGCGATGCCGGCGGCGGCCACCTCGTGCACGGCGGTGGGCGTGTAGGGCGCGCCGCCGAGCTGGAAGGTGCCGCCGTCCGGCGTGTACAGGCCGGTGATGACGTTGAAGAAGGTCGTCTTGCCGGCGCCGTTGGGGCCGATCAGGCCGTAGACCTGGCCCTTGCGGATGGTGATGCCGACATCGGAGAGGGCCTGCAGGCCGCCGAAGCGCTTGGAGACGCCCTTGACCTCGAGGACGGTCTCATTGTTCGTGCTGTTGCTCATGAGGTGCTTCTCCTGGGGATCACTTCGCGACCGGGGCGGCCTTGCCATGCTCGGGCGCCGGCCACAGGCCACGCGGGCGCATCAGCATCACGACGATCATCGCCAGCGCGATCAGCAGCTGGCGCAGGATCGCTGCGTCGAGGCGGCCGCCGGTCATCGCCTGGATGTCGCCGGCGACATAGCGCAGCACCTCCGGCAGCGCCGCCAGCATCACCGCGCCCAGGATCACGCCGGGGATGTGGCCGATGCCGCCCAGCACCACCATCGCGACGATCATCACCGACTCGGCCAGCGTGAACGACTCCGGCGAGATGAAGCCCTGGAAGGACGCGAACATCGCACCCGAGACGCCGCCGAAGGTGGCGCCCATGCCGAAGGCCAGCAGCTTGAGGTTGCGGGTGTTCAGGCCCATCGCCTTGGCGGCGATCTCGTCCTCGCGGATCGCCATCCAGGCACGGCCCACGCGCGAGACCTCGATGCGGTGGCAGATGATGACGGTGAAGACCACCAGCGTCAGGAACAGGTAGTAGTACAGCGTCACCGACGGGAAGGTGTGGCCGAAGAGCTCCAGCGGCTTGCCGAAGTTCAGGCCGCCGATGCTGATCGGGTCGATCTGGCTGATGCCGCGCGGGCCGTTGGTGATGTTGACCGGATGCTCCAGGTTGTTCATGAACACCCGGATGATCTCGCCGAAGCCCAGCGTCACGATGGCCAGGTAGTCGCCGCGCAGCTTCAGCGTCGGCGCGCCCAGCAGCATGCCGCACAGCGCCGCGACCGCCGCGGCGATCGGCACCACCGCCCAGATCGGAAAGTGCATCCCGTTGGGATAGGCCGCCCGGATGGACTCGAAGTTCTCCATCAGGTGGGGCGAGGCCACCAGCGCGTACAGGTAGGCGCCCACGGCGTAGAAGGCGACATAGCCCAGGTCGAGCAGGCCGGCATAGCCGACGACGATGTTCAGGCCCAGGGCCAGCATCACGTACAGCAGCGCCAGCGCCATGATGCGCACCCAGCCCTGGCCGAACTGCGCCACCACCAGAGGCAGCGCCAGCAGCGCGATGGCCGCCAGCACGAAGACGACGATCTGCTTGGTCTTGTCCATGTGTTGCATGTGAGTCTCTCCTCGGGCGGCGTCAGGCGCGGTCGGCGACACGTTCGCCCATCAGGCCGCTCGGGCGCAGCGTGAGGACCAGGATCAGCACCAGGAAGGCGAAGATCTCGACATAGTGGCTGCCGAACAGGCCGCCGGTCAGGTCGCCGAGGTAGCCGGCGCCGATCGCCTCGATCAGGCCCAGCAGCACGCCGCCGACCATCGCGCCGGTCAGGTTGCCGATGCCGCCGAACACCGCGGCGGTGAAGGCCTTCAGGCCGGGCATGAAGCCCATGCTGTGCTGCAGCGTGCCGTAGTTGGCCGCCCACATGATGCCGGCGATGGCCGCCAGCGCCGCGCCGATGATGAAGGTGGCGCTGATGATGTGGTCAGGGCGCACGCCCATCAGGCCGGCCACGCGCGGGTTCTCGGCGGTGGCGCGCATCGCGCGGCCGAGCTTGGTCTTGTTGACCAGCCACAGCAGGCTGGTCAGCACCACCGCGGTGATCACCAGGATCAGCACCTGGGTCAGCGTGATGACCGGGCCGTCCTCCCACAGGAAGAACACCTCGACCGGCAGCAGCTGCGGGTACGGCTTCGGATTCGGCTTCCAGATGATCATCGCCAGCGTCTGCAGCAGCAGGCTCATGCCCATCGCGGTGATCAGCGGGGCCAGGCGCGGCGCGTTGCGCAGCGGGCGGTAGGCGATCTTCTCGATCGAGTAGTTGAGGGCCGCGCACGCGATGATCGCGGCGATCGCCGAGATCAGCATGATGAGCCAGCCCGGCAGGGTCGACCCCGCCTCCTGGAAGGCGGTCGCGACGCTCCAGCTGACCATGGCGCCGACCATGAGCACCTCGCCATGCGCGAAGTTGATCAGGCTGATGATGCCGTAGACCATCGTGTAGCCCAGCGCGACGAGGGCATACATGCTCCCGAGCACCAGACCGTTGATGATCTGCTGTACAAAGATGTCCATTCCAAGATCTCCTGTGGCTGGGTCGGAAATCGCAAGGCCCGTGCCAGCCTGGGGACATCGCCGGGAATCCGCGCCCGGCCGGGAGATCTGGAAAGCGTGACATCCTGCCCGCCGCGGCGCGACCGACACCCGCTCGGACACCCTCCGCGCCCGGATTCCGAGGCTTGTTCAGCCAGGCCTGCCCGCCAACCGGATTCAATCCGGCCCAGGACCGGAATCAGCGGTTTTTCTTCGCCTGCACATCGAGTTCGCGCAATCTCTCGAGCTTCTCGCCGATGCGGATCTCCAGGCCCCGGTCCACCGGCTGGTAGAAGCGCGGCGCCGGCGCGAGGCCGTCCGGGAAGTAGTCCTCGCCGGACGGATATCCGTCCGGCTCGTCGTGGGCATACCGGTAATTCCGTCCGTGCCCGAGGTCCTTCATCAGCCGGGTCGGCGCGTTGCGCAGGTGCGTCGGCACCGGCCGCGAGCCGTCCTGCTTCACGAAGGCCTGCGCCGCCTTCCAGGCGACATAGGCGGCGTTGGACTTCGGCGCGACGGCCAGGTAGAGCACCGCCTGCGCCAGCGTCAGCTCCCCCTCGGGCGAGCCGAGCCGCTCGTAGGTCTCCGAGGCATCCAGCGCGATGCGCAGCGCGCGCGGATCGGCCAGGCCGATGTCCTCGCTGGCCATGCGCACCAGGCGCCGGGCGATGTAGCGCGGGTCGGCGCCGCCGTCGACCATGCGCGCGAACCAGTACAGCGCGCCGTCCGGGCTGCTGCCGCGCACCGCCTTGTGCAGCGCCGAGATCGCGTCGAAGAACTGGTCGCCGCCCTTGTCGTAGCGGCGCAGCTGCGCGCCCAGGCAGCGCTCGAGCGCCGCCTCGTCCAGCGGCCGCTCGGTGCCGGCCATGCGCACCACGTTCTCGAAGGTGTTGAGCAGCCGGCGCGCGTCGCCGTCGGCGTAGGCCGCCAGGCGCTGCGCCGCGGCGGGCTCCGGGGCGGGCGCGGGCAGCGCCTCGCC
>JAUPTP010000040.1 GCA_030918015.1 Pseudomonadota bacterium | reverse complement strand
GATCGCGGTCGCAGCGCATCAGCATCTCGCCGATCATGCCGGCCAGGCCCAGGCGCTGGCCGTCCTCGGGGCTGTAGATGCGCACGCCGTGGTGGCCGAGGTCGCGGATCTCGGCCGGCACGATCACACCGCCGCCGCCGCCGAAGACCTGGATGTGCCCACCGCCACGCGCGCGCAGCAGCTCGACCATGTACTTGAAGTACTCGACATGGCCGCCCTGGTAGGAGCTGACCGCGATGCCCTGCACGTCTTCCTGCAGCGCGGCGGTCACCACCTCGTCGACCGAGCGGTTGTGGCCGAGGTGGATCACCTCCGCACCCATGCCCTGCAGCAGGCGCCGCATGATGTTGATCGAGGCGTCATGCCCGTCGAACAGGCTGGTGGCGGTCACGAAGCGCACCTTGTGCTTCGGCCGGTAGCGGGCCAGGGCCTGGGGGGCGGCAGCGAGGTCGGTCATCGGGGGCACTCCGAGAGCATCCGGAGCCCGATTTTCGGTTGCCGTTTACGTCAACGGCATCTGGGGCAACCCGAGGATCGGGGGCCGAGGCACGACCATGAAGCGTCGCGCACCGTTCTGCACCGATCCGTGGCGGCGTGCACGCGCGCGGGGCATCGGCTGCATGCCTCGCGATGTGGCACGGCGCCTCATCGCCGTGCGTTGTCGGCCGGTGCTGCCTGTCGATGGTGCGCTGCACAACAGATCGCTGGGGTTCGTCGTGCCATGCGGGCGCGCGCCGGCGGTCATGGCCGGGTTTTCCAGGGTTGGCACGGTCCCTGCAATACATCCTGCGAGGCCTCGGCGACGGGGCCTCACTAGGTGGGACATTTTTGGACAACGGCGTCCGATCGTCCCGGTGACTGGCGCAAGCCAGCTATCGGACAACGATCGTGACGCCGCTTTTTTTTTCTGTCCCCGATTCTTCCCTGGAGAGAAATTCCATGACGACGCCCCCGATTCCTGTCAACTCGTCCCGGCGCGACTTCCTGCAGCGCACGGCCGCCGTGGCGGCCGCAGGCAGCGCGGCTGCCCTGCCGGGTGGGGCCTGGGCAGCAGGTTCGGACGCCCCCGAGAAGAAGGAAGTCCGCATCGGCTTCATCCCGCTGACCGACTGCGCCTCGGTGGTGATGGCCTCGGTGATGAAGTTCGACGAGAAGTACGGCATCAAGATCATCGCGTCGAAGGAGTCGTCCTGGGCCTCGGTGCGCGACAAGCTGGTCAACGGCGAGCTCGATGCGGCGCATGTGCTCTACGGCCTGGTCTACGGCGTGCACCTGGGCGTGGGCGGCCCCAAGAAGGACATGGCCGTCCTGATGAATCTGAACCACAACGGCCAGGCGATCACGCTGTCGAAGAAGCTCGCCGACAAGGGCGCGGTCGACGCCGCCAGCCTGGCCAAGCTGATGGGCTCGGACAAGCGCGAGTACACCTTCGCGCAGACCTTCCCGACCGGCACCCACGCGATGTGGCTGTACTACTGGCTCGCCTCGGCCGGCATCAACCCGATGAGCGACGCCAAGGTGATCACCGTGCCGCCGCCGCAGATGGTGGCCAACATGCGGGTGGGCAACATGGACGGCTTCTGCGTCGGCGAGCCCTGGAACCACCGCGCCATCATCGACGGCATCGGCGTGACCGCCGCCACCACCCAGGAGATCTGGAAGGATCACCCGGAGAAGGTGCTGGGCACCACGGCCGAGTTCGTGCAGAAGAACCCGAACACGGCGCGCGCCATGATCATGGCCATCCTCGATGCGGGTCGCTGGATCGACACCGGCCTGCAGAACAAGATGAAGATGGCCGAGGTCATCGCCGAGAAGTCCTATGTCAACACCTCGGTCGACGCGATCAACCAGCGCATCCTGGGCCGCTACCAGAACGGCCTGGGCAAGACCTGGGACGATCCCAACCACATGAAGTTCTTCAACGACGGCGCGGTGAACTACCCGTACCTGTCGGATGGCATGTGGTTCCTGACCCAGCACCGCCGCTGGGGCCTGCTCAAGAGCGATCCGGACTACCTGGCGGTGGCCAAGGCGGTCAACCAGACCGCGCTCTACAAGGAGGCGGCCGCCCAGGTGAAGGCCAATGTCCCGAAGAGCGACATGCGCTCGAGCAAGATGATCGACGGCGTGGTGTGGGACGGCACGAACCCGGCCAAGTACGCCGCCGGCTTCAAGATCAAGGCCGCCTGAGTCCCGCGGCCCCCAGACCAAGAAAAACCAGAGAAGTCCTGTCCGTTCAAGGAGTCCCGAGATGAACGCCGCCACCTTGCCTGCCGCTGGTTCCGCCGCACCGTCCGCGCCGGTGCTTGACCCCGAGACCCAGGCCCGCATGAAGGCCCAGGCCGAGGCCATGGCCCGCGCCCAGCGCCTGCGCATGATGACCCGCCTCGCCGCACCGGTGGTGGGCTTCGCGTTCTTCCTGCTGGTGTGGCAGGCGGTGGCGCACAGCGGCGACAAGCAGCTGCCGGGACCGATGGTGGTGCTGGAGGCGGCGATCAAGCTGTTCTCGGATCCCTTCTATGTCAACGGACCGAACGACCAGGGCATCGGCTGGAACGTGCTGGCCTCGCTCAAGCGGGTCGCGATCGGCTTCGGCCTGGCGGCGCTGGTGGGCATTCCGCTGGGCTTCCTGATCGGTCGCTTCGCGTTCTTCAACCAGATGCTCGACCCGATCATCAGTCTGCTGCGGCCGGTCTCGCCGCTGGCCTGGCTGCCGATCGGCCTGATGGTGTTCAAGGCCGCCAACCCGGCCGCGATCTGGACGATCTTCATCTGCTCGATCTGGCCCATGGTCATCAACACGGCGGTAGGGGTGCGGCAGGTGCCGCAGGATTACCTCAATGTCGCCCGTGTGCTGAACCTGTCGGAGCTGACGATCATGCGCAAGATCCTCTTCCCGGCCGTGCTGCCCTACATGCTGACGGGCGTGCGCCTGGCGGTGGGCACCGCGTGGCTGGTGATCGTCGCGGCCGAGATGCTGACGGGTGGACAGGGCATCGGCTTCTGGCTGTGGGACGAGTGGAACAACCTGAACGTGGCCCACATCCTGATCGCGATCTTCATCATCGGCGGCGTGGGCCTGCTGCTCGAGATGCTGCTGGTGGCCGTGGCCCGTCGCTTCGACTACTCCTGATCTTCGCCGGGGATACTCATCATGAGCCAAGCCAATCTGGACCTGCGCAGCAAGCGTTTCCTGCGCATCGAGAACGTCGGCATGTCCTTCGCGACGAAGAAGGGCACCTTCGTCGCCCTGCGCGACATCAACCTGGAGGTGGCGCGGGGCGAGTTCATCTCGCTGATCGGGCACTCGGGCTGCGGCAAGTCGACGCTGCTGAACCTGGTCGCCGGCCTGACCACGCCGACCTCGGGCGTGCTGCTGCTCGACGACCGCGAGCTGAAGGGCCCCGGCCCGGAGCGCGCGGTGGTGTTCCAGAACCACTCGCTGCTGCCGTGGCTGACCTGCCTGGAGAACGTCTACCTGGCGGTGGAGCGGGTCTTCGGCGCGACCGAGAACAAGGCGCAGCTGCGCGAGCGTTCGCTGGCCGCGCTCGAGCTGGTCAACCTCAGCCACGCCAAGGACAAGCGGCCCGGCGAGATCTCCGGCGGCATGAAGCAGCGCGTGGGCATCGCCCGGGCGCTGGCGATGGAGCCGAAGATGCTGCTGATGGACGAGCCCTTCGGTGCACTGGACGCGCTGACCCGCGCCAAGCTGCAGGACGAGATGATGAAGATCGTGGCCACCACCGGCTCGACCGTCATGATGGTCACGCACGATGTCGACGAGGCGGTGCTGCTGTCGGACCGCATCGTGATGCTGACCAACGGCCCGGCCGCCACGATCGGCGAAGTCCACCAGGTGCCGCTGCTGCCGATCCGCGAGCAGTTCCGCCCGCGGCTGGAGATGGCGCACGACGCCGGCTACCTGGCCTCGCGCGAGGCGGTGCTCGAGTTCCTGTACCACAAGCAGGCCCACGTCGAGAAGGACGCGGCCTGATCCTGTCACGGCGCCCTGGCGGGGGCGCGGTGGTGACCTGAAGACCCGAAGGCGACCCCTTCGGGTCTTTTTGTTCATTTCTGAAGCAGTGTCCCACCGTTGTCCTATGTTTTCAGGGGGGTTTGCGCTCACAATCGGCTCATGCCGTGTGCGGAATGACGATGGGTGTGCATCGCGACGACGCCGGCTGGAGACAGGCTTGGGCATTCCTTGCAAGACCGCGGCGGGCCACGCCGAGCTGGCTGCGCGCGAGCAGCAGCTGTCCCAGCGCCATCGGCTGCTGCTGCTGCTGGTCGATGGCCAGCGCACGCTCGAGGAGGTGGTCGAGCAGGGCCGCCGCGCCGGCGTGCCCAAGGGCTACATCGACGAGCTGTTCGCGCTCGGGCTGATCGTCATCGGGCCACCGCCGAACGCGCCGATGCCGCTGGCCGGGCCGGACACGGTCGGCCCCGGCAGCGCGGTCAGCGACACCGAGCTCGACCGGCTCGACGCGGTCGACGGCACCGTGGCCCAGGCACGTCAGGCGCTGATGGCCGTGCTGCGTGCGCATGTCCCGGTGTCGGGGGCGGTGATGATGCTGAGAGTCAGGCGGGCCCGCTCTCGCGCAGAATTGCGGGCCCTGCTGCCGGATGTGCAGGCGAGGTTGCAGCATGTGCGGCAGCAGGGCGAGATGCGCGAGCAGATGCTGCGTGTCGAGTCGCTGCTGGTGTCCTGAGCGGATCAGGCGCCGGCCCCCGGTTTCCGTCGTTCCGTGGCGTTCTCATGAGTTTCCTGGTCATCGACATCGGCAATACGCGGCTCAAGTGGGGCCTGTACGAGGCACCCCGGCCCGAGGCCGCCCTGATTGCCCAGGGGGCGGTTTTCCTGGAGGCCATCGATCGGCTCGCCGAGGAGGACTGGGCCCGCCTGCCTGTGCCCGCACGCATGCTGGGCTGCGCGGTGGCGGGCCAGGGGGTGCGCCGCCGGGCCGAAGAGCAGCTCGAGCGCTGGGATCTTGCGCCGCGCTGGGTGGTGTCCCAGCCCCAGGATGCCGGCGTGATCAATGGCTACGAGCATCCGGCCCGTCTGGGCTCGGACCGCTGGCTGGCGATGATCGGCGCGCGCGCGCGCGTGCTGGCCAGCGGCCCGGCCCGGCCGGCGCTGGTCGTGATGGTCGGCACCGCGGTGACGATCGACGCGATGGATGCCGAAGGCCGCTTCCTGGGCGGCCTGATCCTGCCGGGATTCGGGCTGATGCTCCATGCGCTCGAGTCCGGCACGGCCGGGCTGAAGGTGCCCACCGGCGAGGTGCGCGAGTTCCCGACCAACACCAGCGATGCGCTGATGAGTGGCGGCACCTACGGCATCGCCGGCGCGATCGAGCGCATGCACCGCCACCTGCTGCGCCGCTGCGGCACCGCGCCGGCGCTGCTGATGGGCGGCGGCGCGGCGGTCAAGCTTGCGCCCGAGACCGATCTGCCCTTCGAGCTGGTCGACACGCTGATCTTCGAGGGGCTGCTGCGCCTGGCTGCGCAGGACGACTTGCACGGTTCGCACGGCTGAGCGGCCGCAGCGGCCGGCGGCGCTGCAGCGTCTGCAGCTTCTCGTGGGTGGCGTGCAGCTCGGCGCGCAGGTGGCCGATCTCGGCGTGCAGGTCGCGCAGGATGTCGTGCTCGACCTGGCGCTCGGTCGTCTCGACCCACATCGCCGCGATCGAGGCGGTCACCAGCGACAGGATGCCGAAGCCCAGCAGCACGACGAAGACCGCGAAGATCTTCGAGGCTGCGGTGCTGGGCACCACGTCGCCGTAGCCGACGGTGGCCGCGGTGGTGAAGGCCAGCCACAGGCCGTCGGCCAGCGTGGGCGTGCGTGGCTCCAGCCACCAGAAGCCGGCGCCGCACAGCACCAGCACCACCAGCGCCACCCCGAGCAGGGCCGGCAGGCTGTCGCGTGCGAGCAGGTGGCGCAGGCACCAGACCATGTGCATCAGCGTCAGCACCGCGGTCAGCGAGCGCAGCACCAGCGCGGCCGGCGAGGTCGAGCTGGGCGGCAGCAGCGCCGCGGCGACCAGGCCGCCGATCAGCAGCTGCACCAGCAGGCGCCGCAGGTGCGGCATCCGGCCTGCGCGGGGGCGTTCGGCCAGCATCACGGTGCTGGCCGCCACCAGGTAGGCGCAGACCGCCACCAGCGAGCGTTCGCCCGAGATCAGCTCGATGTAGAAGGCCGGGACCGTGCCGACCAGGCTGCACAGCATCAGCCAGTGGCGCGGCAGGCGCCAGGCGGAGAAGGCGAAGAGGCTCAGGCTCCGCGGCTGCGGGAATCTCATGCGCCGGCGCTGCGCTCACGCATCCAGTCCTGCAGCGCGTCGGCGTCGAGCGGCTCGCCGATGCCCAGGCCCTGCAGCTGGTCGCAGCCGTGGGCCAGCAGGAAGGCGCGCTGCTCCTCGGTCTCGACGCCCTCGGCGACGACGGTCAGGCCCAGCCCGCGGGCCAGCTCGATGATGGCGCAGGCGATCGCGGCCGACTCGCGCTGGCGGGGCAGCTCCTGGACGAAGGAGCGGTCGATCTTCATCTTGTCGATCGGCAGCTCCTTGAGGTGGCTCAGCGAGGAGTAGCCGGTGCCGAAGTCGTCGACCGAGAGCTTCACGCCGAGCTGGCGCAGCTGCGCCAGCCGCGCCAGCACGCCGGGCACGTCGTCCATCAGCATGCGCTCGGTGAGCTCCAGCTCCAGCCAGGCCGGCGGCAGGCCGGTCTCGCGCAGCAGCGCCGCGATCGAGTCGACGAAGTCGGGGGCCTGGAACTGCAGCGTCGAGAGGTTGACCGCCACCGTCAGCGGCAGGCCGGCGTCGTGCCAGCGCCGGGCCTGGCGCGCGGCCTCGCGCAGCACCCAGGTGCCGATCGGCACGATCAGGCGGTGCTGCTCGGCCAGGGCGATGAAGGCGTTGGGCACCAGCAGGCCGCGCTGGGGATGGTTCCAGCGGATCAGCGCCTCCACGCCGACGAAGGCGCCGTCGCGGGCACGCACCTGCGGCTGGAACAGCAGCGCGAACTCCTCGTGCTCGATCGCGCGGCCGAGCTGGCCCTCCAGCACCAGGTTGTCGTGCGCCACGCTGACCTGGCTGGGCTCGAAGAAGGCGCAGGTGGCCCGGCCTCGCGCCTTGGCCGCATGCATGGCCGCATCGGCGTGCTGGATCAGCCGGTCGGGCGTGGCCGCATCGGCCGGGTACAGCGCGATGCCGATCGAGGGCGTCACCGAGATGGCCTGCGGCGGCTCGCCCAGCGTGACCGGCTCGGCCAGCGTGTCCAGCAGCTTGCGCGCCACCTGGGTGACGTGATCGCGGGTGCGCACGCCGGGCAGCAGCACCATGAACTCGTCGCCGCCGAAGCGCGCGACCCGGTCGGTGCTGCGCACGCGCTGGTCCAGGCGCAGCGCGATCGTCTTGAGCAGCGCATCGCCCGCCGCATGGCCCAGCGAGTCGTTGATGCGCTTGAAGTGGTCCAGGTCGATGAACAGCAGCGCGAGCTGCGTGTCGGAGGCGCGCGCGGCCACCATCAGGTGATCGAGCTGCGCGAGGAAGGCGCTGCGGTTGGCCAGGCCGGTCAGCGGGTCGTGGTGGGAGAGGTAGTGCAGCCGCGCCTGCGCGTCGTGGCGATCGTGGATGTCGCGCAGCACCGCCATGCGCACCGGCTCGCCGCGCTGCAGCGTGCCCCGGTCGATCAGCTCGACCGGCAGGCGCCGGCCGTCGCGCGCGATCACGTGGGTCTCCAGGCGCAGCTCGTCGGTGCGGCCCGGGGCGTCGAGCGCGCGCGCCAGCCTGGCCTGGCATTCCGGTGCGATCAGCGCCAGCAGCGGGCGGTCGATCAGCTCGTGCAGCGACTGCCCCAGCATCGCGCACAGCGCCGGATTGGCGTCGAGGATGTGGCCGTCGCGGTGAAAGACGATGCCCTCAGCCCCGGCCTGCATGAAGCGCGCGAGCCGGTCCTCGGACTCGAGCAGGGCCCGCTCGGCATGGTGATGGCGGCTGTGGTCGCTCACCTGCAGGTACAGGCCCAGGCGCCGGCCGCGGTCGTCCAGATGGGGCGCCAGCGTCAGTTCGGCCCAGATCGCGGTCCCGTCGGCCAGGGTCAGCCACTGCTCGGTGCAGACCGCCTCGCCGTCGCGGTCGAGCAGGGCGCTGGCGGTGCGCAGCCAGTCGGCCAGGTCGGGCGCGACCACGCTCTCGATCGGGCGGCCCAGCGGGCTGCGGTCGTCCGGGCAGAGCGACTGGACGAAGGCGCGGTTGGCGTAGCTGCACCGCAGGCCGTCGTCCTCGCAGTAGGCCATCAGCACCGGGGCGCTGTCGGCGAGCCGGCAGAGCTTGTCGCGCTCGCGGCGCATCTGCTGTTCGCCGCGGCGCAGGGCGCCGATGTCGCGCAGCAGGGCCAGGGCCGGGCCAGGTCCGGCAGGCCAGGACAGCTCCGCCTGCAGCCAGCGGCCGCCCGCGGCCAGCGGCTCGGTCGGGCCGGGCTGGCCACGATCGAGCGCGGCCTGCAGCAGGCGGCGCCCGGGGGGGTCGAGCGGCAGCGTGTCGAGATCCGCCGGTGCGGCCCCGCTGCACGGCGTGGACGTGCTGGCCAGCACGCGGGACGCACCATCGAGCACGACGGCGGTCAGCCCCAGCAGGTCGGCCGCGGCCAGGGCAGCAGCGAGTTCGGGCGCGATCGGACGGGGCATGCGGAAGTGTCGGCGGGCGGATCCGCTCAGGCGGCGGCAATCGCCGGATCATATCGGGCGGGCCCGGCGCCGGGCAGGCTCCGATCCGCCCTCTGTTCGGGGGAGTACCGCCGCGGACGGTCAGAGGATGTAGCGCGAGAGGTCCTCGTTGCCGGCCAGCTCGCCCAGGCGCGCGTCGACCAGCGCGGCGTCGATCGACACCGTCTGGCCGCCGTGGCGCGGCGCGTCGAAGGAGATCTCGTCGAGCAGGCGCTCCATCACGGTGGCCAGCCGGCGCGCGCCGATGTTCTCGGTGCGCTCGTTGACGCCGTGGGCGATCTCGGCGATGCGGCGGATCGCGCCGGGCTGGAAGTCGAGCGTCACGCCCTCGGTGGCCAGCAGCGCCTGGTACTGCTTGAGCAGGCTGGCATGCGTGCTGGTGAGGATGGCCTCGAAGTCGTCCACGCCCAGCGAGCCCAGCTCGACGCGGATCGGGAAGCGGCCCTGCAGCTCCGGGATCAGGTCGCTCGGGCGCGACAGGTGGAAGGCCCCGGAGGCGATGAACAGGATGTGGTCGGTGCGCACCATGCCGTGCTTGGTCTTGACGGTGGTGCCCTCGACCAGCGGCAGCAGGTCGCGCTGCACGCCCTGGCGCGAGACGTCGGCGCCGCCGCCGCCCTCGCCCCGGCTGGCGACCTTGTCGATCTCGTCGATGAAGACGATGCCGTTCTGCTCGGTGTTGTGCAGCGCGCGGGCGACGAGCTCCTCCTCGTTGACCAGGCGCTGTGCCTCCTCGTCGATCAGCAGGCGGCGCGCCTCGGCGATGGTGAGCCGGCGCGCCTTGCGCTTGCCCTGGCCCATCTGCGAGAACATGCCCTTGAGCTGCTCGGCCATGTCCTCCATGCCGGCCGGGCCCATGATCTCGACCGCGGGCCGCGCCTCGGCGACCTCGATCTCGATCTCCTTGTCCTCCATCACGCCCTCGCGCAGGCGCTTGCGGAAGGTCTGGCGCGCGGCGCTGTCGGCCGGCGCCGGGGCGGGCGCGGCGGGCTCGCCGAAGCCGAAGCCCAGGCCGCCCAGCGGCGTGCCGGCG
>JAUPTP010000039.1 GCA_030918015.1 Pseudomonadota bacterium | reverse complement strand
GCGACAGGTTGTAGGGGTGCGAGCCGCTGCGCGAGCAGAACTGGCCCTTGAGCTTCGGATCGGCCAGCTTGGCGTAGGTGTCCACATCCTCGCGCTTGATCTTGCGCTTGTTGTAGATCACCACGCGCGCGCGCGTCGAGAATCCGAACCAGGGCGAGCCCTGGCCTTCGTCCTTGCCGCGCAGCTGCGCGGGAATGCGCTGCTCCAGCACGGCCGACTTGACCGGGGCGAACAGGCCGGTCGATTCCGCATACCACAGGCGCGCCGCATCGACCAGCAGGATCACGTCCGCGGGGCTGGCCGTGCCTTCGCTTTTCAGGCGCTGCAGGATGCCGGCGTCATCCGCGCTGACGGTATTGATCCGGATGCCCGTGGCCTTGGTGAAATTCGCGTAAAGCGCCTCGTCGGTCTGATAGTGCCGCGCCGAATACAGGTTCAGGACCTGTTCCTGCGCCAGGGCCGGCTGGGCGGCCAGGGCACCGAGGCCGGCAATCAGTCCGGCGAGCATCTTCAGGGGGGTCTTCGCGCTCATGACGTGCGATCCGGCTGCGGGGCCGGCAAATGGATGATCAGATTTTGATCTTAGCAGATAACGTGAATCATTCGCAATTGTGTTGCTCAGGCTGTTGCCTGGCACGAAACCATGAAAAACGCCGGCACGGGGCCGGCGTCCATTCAGGGCGCGAAGGGCGCGAAAACGCTCAGGCCGAGGGCGGCACGTAACCGGTGGGCTGGTCGGCGCCGCCGCCGAAGAAGTAGCTCTCCATCTGGCGGGCCAGATACTGGCGTGCGCGGGCATCGGCCAGGTTCAGGCGGTTCTCGTTGACCAGCATGGTCTGGTGCTTGAGCCACTGCTGCCAGGCTTCCTTGCTGACGTTGTCGAAGATGCGCTTGCCCAGCTCGCCGGGATAGGGCGCGAAGTCGAGGCCGTCGCCTTCCTTCTTCAGCAGGATGCATTGGACGGTGCGTGCCATGGGTTCTTCCTTTCTTGTGGGGACGTGTCGGGGAAAGTCTTGCGGGGAAATCGCTCAGGCGAGTTTCTTGACCAGCACCTGCGAGCGCCGGTCCCAGTTGTATTTGCGCTTGCGCGCCTCGGGCAGCCAGTCGGGGTCGACCTGCTGGAAGCCGCGCTTGACGAACCAGTGCATCGTGCGCGTGGTCAGCACGAAGATGCTGTCGAGCTTCATCGCGCGGGCGCGCTGCTCGATGCGCTTGAGGATGCGCTCGCCGTCGCCCTGGCCCTGGACCTGCGGCGAGATCGTCACCGCCGCCATCTCGCCGGTGCGCGCCTCCGGATAGGGGTAGAGCGCGGCGCAGCCGAAGATGATGCCGTCGTGCTCGATGATGGTGTAGGCGCCGATGTCGCGCTCGATCTCGGTGCGACTGCGCTTGACCAGCGTGCCGTCGCGCTCGAAGGGCTCGATCAGCTGCAGGATGCCGCCGACATCGTCGGAGGTGGCCTCGCGCAGGCTCTCGAGCTTCTCGTCGACCACCATCGTGCCCACGCCGTCGTGGGTGAAGATCTCCATCAGGATGGAGCCGTCGGCGGCGAAGGGCAGGATGTGCGAGCGCTCCACGCCGCCCTCGCAGGCCTTGACGCAGTGCTGCAGGTAGAAGGCCGGATCGGTCGGACGGGTGGGGGCGGGCAGGCGCTCCAGCAGCCGGCGCGCCTCGGCCAGCGACAGCTCGGTGTCGATGGCGCTCTCCGGGTCGTCGAGGTCCTCGCGGATGCCGGCGATCTCGGTCAGGAACATCAGCTTGTCGGCCTGCAGCGCGACCGCCGTGGCGGTGGCCACGTCTTCCATCGTCAGGTTGAAGGCCTCGCCGGTGGGCGAGAAGCCGAAGGGCGACAGCAGCACCAGCGCGCCGATGTCGATGGCGCGGCGGATCAGGCCGGCGTCGACCTTGCGCACCAGGCCGCTGTGCATGAAGTCGACGCCGTCGACGATGCCCACCGGCCGCGCGGTCAGGAAGTTGCCCGAGACGACGCGCACCGTCGAGTTGGCCATCGGCGTGTTGGGCAGGCCCTGCGAGAAGGCGGCCTCGATCTCGAAGCGCAGCTGGCCGGCGGCCTCCTGCGCGCAGTCCAGCGCCACCGGGTCGGTGATGCGCTTGCCCTGGCTGTACAGCGAGGTCTGGCCCTTGGCGCGCAGCTGCTCGTCGACCTGCGGCCGGAAGCCGTGCACCAGCACCAGGCGGATGCCCATCGCGTGCAGCAGCGAGAGGTCCTGCGCGAAGGCGTTGAGCTTGCCCGCGGCGATCAGCTCGCCCGCCATGCCGACGACGAAGGTCTTGCCGTGGTACGCATGGATGTGCGGCGCGACCGAACGGAACCAGGGGACGAAGGTGTGCGGGAAGACGAGGCTCATGGTGAGCGGCATTGTGCACGAGCAGGGCGGTTGGGGTTGGTGCGGGTTGACGGCCGGCTGCGGGCATCAAACAGCCGTGCGATTGCTCTTTATTGGTGCGCTGATGCGATGATCTGTGAAAAAATTCGGCTGGTATTGCGCTTTTCGATGCGACGATTCTCGAAAAGACACAGACGACGCCAGTCGTGGATGCCAGGGAGTCATCGTCGATGCAGGAAATCGGGTCAGGAGACCTCAAGACCATTCTTCATTCCAAGCGGGCCAACCTCTATTACTTGGAGCACTGTCGGGTGCTCGTCAACGGGGGACGGGTCGAGTACGTCACCGAGCAGGGCGCGCGCTCGCTGTACTGGAACATTCCGATCGCCAACACGACGACGATCCTGCTGGGCACCGGCACGTCGTTGACGCAGGCGGCCATGCGCGAGCTGGCCAAGGCGGGCGTGATGGTGGGCTTCTGCGGTGGGGGAGGCACGCCGTTGTTCGCGGGCACGGACGGCGGCCTCGACATCGCGTGGATGTCACCGCAGAGCGAATACCGGCCGACCGAATACCTGCAGGGCTGGGTGCGTTTCTGGTTTGACGATGGCCTGCGCCTGCAGGCCGCCCGCCAGTTCCAGCACACCCGGTTGGCGCAGGTGCGCGCCGTCTGGCGGCGTCAGTTCAAGGACGGCCGGGACGAGTCGTGGCGCCCTGATCTGGCCCGGCTTGATGCGCTGCTGGACGCCTCCAACCCCGCCATCGACGCCGCTCCGGACCACACGGCGCTGCTGACCGAAGAAGCCCGCCTGTCCAAGCAGCTCTACCGCCTGGCGGCACAGGCCACCCGCTACGGCGATTTCACCCGCAGCAAGCGCGGCGAGAGCACCGACACGGCCAACCGTTTTCTGGACCACGGCAACTATCTCGCCTACGGTCTGGGTGCTACGGCGACCTGGGTGCTCGGCCTGCCGCACGGGCTGGCCGTGCTGCACGGCAAGACCCGCAAAGGCGGGCTGGTGTTCGACGTGGCCGATCTGGTCAAGGATGCCGTGGTGCTGCCGCAGGCCTTCATCTCGGCCATGCGCGGCGACAGCGAACAGGAGTTCCGGCGGGCCTGCATCGAGACGCTGACCCGCACCGAGGCGCTCGACTTCATGATCGACACGCTGAAGGACACGGCGCTGCAGCTGGGCCGGCTGGCTCAGGACACCGCCTGCCCGGGCGCGGGCACCGCTGCGGAGGCGCCGTGAACATCCTGCTCGTCTCGCAGTGCGACAAGCGCGCGCTCACCGAAACCCGCCGCATCCTCGACCAGTTCGCCGAGCGGCGTGGCGACCGCACCTGGCAGACCCCGATCACGCAGGACGGTCTGGACACCCTGCGCCGCCTGCTGCGCAAGACCGCGCGCAAGAACACGGCGGTGGCCTGCCACTGGATCCGTGGGCTCGACCACAGCGAACTGCTGTGGGTGGTCGGCGACGCCCGCCGCTTCAATGCCCAGGGCACGGTTCCGACCAACACCACCACCCGCAACATGCTCCGCATCCAGGACGAGAACGACTGGCACACCGGCGAGGACATCCACCTGCTGACCGCGCTGGCCGCGCTGCTGCACGACCTGGGCAAGGCCAGCCAGGCCTTTCAGGAGCGGCTGGCTGGGCGGCTGACCGAACGCAACCAGTACCGGCATGAATGGGTGTCGCTGCGGCTGTTCGAGGCGTTTGTCGGCAGCGACGACGACGCCACCTGGCTGCAGCGGCTGATCGCGCCGACCCCGGAGGATGACGACAGATGGATCGATCGCCTGCGCCGCGACGGGGTGGACGGCGGCGTGCTGCCGACACCGTTCGTGGCGCTGAAACACGCCCCGCTGGCGCAGGCGGTCGGGTGGCTGGTGGTGACGCATCACCGGCTGCCGGTGATGCCGGCCTATGGCGAAGATGGACAACAACGCTTTGCCGGCGCCCCAAGTGCGCGCTTTGTTGAGGACAGTCTGCAGGACGCGCTGCTGTACATGCAGGCCAACTGGAACGAAGTGGTGACGGGTGCGCCTGCTGAACAGGTGCAGCCGTACTGGACATTCCCGCATGGCCTGCCGGTGACATTGGCGCACTGGCGCACCCAGGCGCGCCGGTTGGCGGTCAGGCTGCAGGCGCTGGTGCAGCGGCCGGATCGGCGCGCGGGGTTCGCGTGGATGGATGAGCCGTGGGTGATGCACCTGAGCCGCATGGCACTGATGCTGGCCGACCATCACTATTCCAGCCTGGGGGGGCAGGGTGATGATGGACGCAAGGCCGATGGGCGGCTGAGCGTGCCTGCCGGCTGCAAGCTGCTGGCCAACACCCGCAAGGACTCGCGTGGCCGCACCGTGGCCAACCAGACCCTGGATGAACACCTGCTGGGCGTGGCGGCCGACAGTCGCGCCATCACGCACGCATTGCCCAGCCTGGGCCGCAGCCTGGACGGGTTGAAACAGAACCGGCTGTTGCGCCAACGCAGCGCGGACGAGCGCTTCCGCTGGCAGGACAAGGCGGCCGATCTGGCCGCAGAGCAACGCGAGAAGGCCGCACGGCATGGGGCGTTCATCGTCAACATGGCCAGCACCGGCTGTGGCAAGACGCTCGCCAATGCACGCCTCATGAATGCATTGGCCGATCCCGAGCAGGGGCTGCGCTGTGCCTTCGCCATGGGCCTGCGCACGCTGACGCTGCAGACCGGGCGAGCGTTCCAGCAGCAACTGCAGCTCAAGGATGATCAGCTGGCCATCCGGGTTGGGGGCAGCGCGAGCCGGGCGTTGTTCGAGCACTTCGAGCAGCGTGCCGAAGCCACCGGCTCGGCCTCGCAGCAGGCCTTGCTGCTGGAGCCGGAGGAAGAAGGTTCGGTCGAGTTCGGCGGTGATGCGGCCATCGACACTCGCCATCCGCTGCTGGCTCGTGCGCTGCACGACCCCAAGGTGAAGAGCCTGCTGGTGGCACCAATCCTGGTCTGCACCATCGATCACCTCGTGCCGGCCACGGAAAGCCTGCGCGGTGGCCGGCAGATCGCGCCGATGCTGCGCCTGCTGACCAGCGATCTGGTGCTGGACGAGCCGGACGACTTTGATCTGGCCGATTTGCCGGCACTGACCCGGCTGGTGCACTGGGCCGGGTTGCTCGGCAGCCGGGTGCTGCTGTCATCGGCCACGCTGACCCCGGCGCTGGTGCAAGGGCTGTTCATGGCGTACCGGGCTGGCCGGGCGGCGTTCGAGCGCCACCGTGGCGCCGAGCCAGGGCGGGCGGAGAGGCCGCCCGAGGTGGTCTGCTTGTGGGTGGACGAGTTCCAGCGGCAGGCCGCCACCTGCCCGACGCCCGAGCATTTCCAGCAGGCGCACGAGCAGTTCACGGCGCAGCGCAGCAAACAGCTGGCCGAGCAGGCCGCCACGCAGGCCCGGCGCCGCTGCGCCCTGATCGATGTGCGCGAGCTGCAGAAGGCTGAGCGCGACGACGAACGGTATGCCGCGCTGGTGCAACTGCTGCGGCGTCACGCCGTCGAGTTGCACACGCTGCATGCGGTGGCCGATCCCCGACAGCCTGAGCGTCGGGTCAGTTTCGGTCTGATCCGCATGGCCAACATCGAGCCGCTGGTGCAGGTGGCGCTCCAGCTGTTCAAGGCGGGTGCGCCGGACGGCCATGTGATCCACCTTTGCGTCTATCACTCGCAGTTTCCGCTGCTGGTACGCTCGAACATCGAGCGGCGGCTGGATGCGGCGCTGGATCGCCGCCGCCCTGACGCCGTGTTCGACCTGCCCGACATCCGCGCCCGGCTGGATACCCATCCGCAGGTGCTGCAGCAGATGTTCATCGTGCTCGGCTCGCCGGTGACCGAGGTTGGCCGGGACCACGACTACGACTGGGCCATTGTCGAGCCCTCGTCGATGCGGTCGCTGATCCAACTGGTCGGCCGGGTCCGGCGCCATCGTCAGGGCGTGTGTAGCACGCCTAATGTGCGTGTGTGGAATACCAATCTGCGCTGTTTCAATCAGCGGCCAAGTGAGCCGGTGTATTGCAAACCTGGTTTCGAGGACAAGACGGCCTTGCTGGAGCACCACCTGCTGCCGCAGTTGCTGCGTCGCGAGGAATTCGGCGTGGTCGATGCGCGGCCACGCATCCGGCAGCCCGAGCTGCTGGAGCCGACGTGCCGCTGGGTCGATCTGGAGCACCATCGCCTGCAGCGTGCGCTGCTGCCGCATCCAGCCGTGACTACCGCTCCGGGGCTGCCGCCCGGCGAAGCCGCCTGGTGGTGGTGGGCCCGACCGGTCCGTGATGCGCTGCTGACCGCACTGCTGCCACAGCACCAACCGTTCCGCGACGACCGCCGGCAGCAGATCGACCTGTGCCTGCGCCCGAGCGACGACGACTCCGACCACATCGAACTGACCGAAGTGATCGACCAGAAGACCGGCCGCTTGCGCTACCAACCCATCCAGGCTCGCCACCTGCCGTGGCCTGATGACTGTGTGCAGGGGCCGGGCATCGTGCCGTGGGCCGACAGCGACTATGCCGAGGCGCTTCAGGCCCTGGCCGAGGCGATGGACCTGCCACTGCAGCGATGTGCCGAGCGGTTCGGCACGCTGAGCCTGCCGGACAGCACACAGGGGTGGCGCTCGCACGCAGTGCTGGGATTCGTGAGGCGCATCTGAATCATGATCAAAGGAGGGGCGACAGTGCCGAATCTTTCAGGGAGGCCGGCAGACATCCGGCAGCAGATTCACCACGCGGTGCAGCAGCGGCTGGCCGCGCTGCTGGATCAGGTCAAGGGCAGCGATGCGGCGGCGGAAACCCGCCGGGCGGCCCTGCGTGAGACGTGGCGATGGCCGCAGCTGCTGGACGAGGGGATGAAGTACCTCGGGCAGGTGCAGCTGGCGACGCATCTGGTCAAGGCCGTGCATCCGGACCCGCCGGTGCGCTCGGCCACCAACCTGCTGGTGTGGCCGCAGGACATGCCGACGCTGCAGGAGGTGGGCTCGCATGTGCTGGGCGAGAACTTCGACCTCGACGCCACCGGCAATGGGGCGGTCAACAAAAAGGTCGCCGATCTGGCGGCCGTGCTGCTGGAGACGCGCTTCGAGGGCCAGTCGCTGCTGGCGCGCCTCCAGGCGGATGACGCGGATGTCGTGGCCGCGCTGGGGCTGGAGGCCGAGCAGGCGGCGCTGCTGGCTGACATCGACGGCCAGCGCTGCCCAACACCCGCCTCGCATCGCAAGCTCAAGCAGCTCTACTGGCTGACTGGCACAGACCCGCTTGATGATGGTCAGTACCATCTGTTGGCACCGCTCTATGCGACTTCGCTGGCGCACCGTGTCTTCAAGCGGTTCCGTGCCGAGCGTTTCGGCGACGCTGTCCGGCAGGCACAGGATGCCCGCAAGGCCGGGCAGTTCCACGAACGACCGATCCGCTCCTGGCCGGGCATGGCCGAGCAGAACCTGGGCGGCACCAAGCCGCAGAACATCAGCCAGCTCAACAGCGAGCGGCGTGGCAGTAACCTGCTGCTGGCCTCGCTGCCGCCGCAGTGGCGCAGCCGCGGCGTGGCGCCGCTGCTGCAGACCGAGACGCTGTTCCACCGCTTCGGCCGACGGCCGGACGTGCGCCATGGCATCAGGGAACTGCGCCAGTTTCTCGCCACTCAGCCGCCGCAGACCAAGGACACCCGCGACGAACGAGATGATCTGGCCGAAGCGCTGACCGACCAGTTCCTGCTGTTCGCGGCCGAGATGCGCGAGCTGCCGCCGGGCTGGAGCGATGTGCCCGAATGCCGGCTGCCGGACTGCGAGCGGGCCTTTCTGGACCGCCGACCGATGAGGATCCCCGGCGACTGGCCGCAAGAGCTGGCCGGCCGCTATGCCAACTGGCTCAACGCCCAGCTCGGCAGCACCGACGCCTTGAAGATGGGGGATGCCGAGCACGCCCACTGGCGTCGCGATCTGCTGGAAGCGCTGGCCGACCACAAGGAGGAGCTGACCCATGTCGACTGAGCCGCCCGACTTCAACTACCTGCTGGTGCTGCCCCGGTTGCGCATCCAGAACGCCAACGCCATCTCCAGCCCGCTGACGTGGGGGTTCCCGTCGATCACGGCCTTCACCGGGCTGATGCATGCGCTCCAGCGCCGTCTGGGCGACCAGACGCCGTTCGAGTTCAGGTCGGTGGGCGTCATCTGCCACGACCTGCAGGCCCAGGTGGCTACCCAGAAGCACGAGATCAGCTTCAACCTGACGCGCAACCCGGTGGACAAGGATGGCAGCACTCCGGCCATTGTCGAGGAAGGCCGGGTCCATCTGGACATCACGCTGGTCTTCGGGCTGCGGGCGGCTGGCATGGCGCATGCGGAGCCTGCTGCACTGCAGCAGCACGCCCGCCATGTGGCCGAGGCGCTGGCCGGCATGCGCGTGGCCGGTGGCAGCGTGATGCCCGCCTTGTCGCTGACAGCACGTCAGACCGAGCCAACCCTCTTGCCCTGGCCCTTGCACTACCAGCCTGACGAACAGGCCCGGGCCTGGCGGCGCCTGAGCCGTCGCTGGCTGCCCGGCTTCGCCCTGGTGGCCCGTGACGATCTTCTGGCCAGCCGGCTGACGAGTCTTCGTGCCGAGCCGCCCGATGCCACGCTGCTGGACGCCTGGCTCGACACGGCCGCGCTGACTCAGCGGGCGCGGCGTGTCAATGCATCCGATGGCACCGAACAGGTCGAATGGCAGACCGAGCGTCCACCTGGCTGGATCGTGCCGATTCCGGTGGGCTATGCCGCGCTGTCGGCGTTGCATGAGGCCGGCGGCGTGGCCCGGGCGCGTGACGGTGACACGCCGCTGCGCTTTGTCGAGAGCGTCTACAGCCTGGGGCAGTGGATCAGCCCGCACCGGCTGGGGGATGCCGCCGAGCTGATGTGGTGGCCCGCTCACGACCCGGCCACCGGCCTCTACCGCTGCCGCAATGCGTACCGGCCTCCGGCGCCGCCGCCTGAATCGGCGCCTGCCGATCTTGTCGGCACGCAGGACGACCTCGATGACCCGTTCCACTACGTCTGAATTCAAGGAGAGAGATTCATCATGGCTACCAAGAAAGACGCCTCTGGCCTCGTCACCGCTTCCGTTCTGGCCTTCGAGCGCAAGCTCGATCCGTCGGACGCGCTGTTCTTTGCCGGCGCCTGGGACGCCCGCTCGAACAGCGCCGGCTGGCCGGCGGTGGAGGTGCGTGCGAAATCGGTGCGCGGCACCATCTCCAA
Source organism: Pseudomonadota bacterium (assembly GCA_030918015.1). Taxonomy (GTDB): domain Bacteria; phylum Pseudomonadota; class Gammaproteobacteria; order Burkholderiales; family Burkholderiaceae_C; genus Sphaerotilus. Next base: position 205 of record JAUPTP010000039.1, on the reverse strand, counting down.
CCGCCGGAAGACCAAGGACGCCGATCCGGCCAAGCTGGACGCCGACATCCAGAACCCCAACCTGCAGACCGTTGACGTGGCGGCGCTGCCGGCCGAGGCCGACACGCTGAAGGTCACCTTCACGCTGCGGGTGCTGGGGGGCGCCGGCACGCCCTCGGCCTGCAACAGCGCCGACTACCAGGCCAAGCTGCTGGCCACCGTGAAG
>JAUPTP010000038.1 GCA_030918015.1 Pseudomonadota bacterium | reverse complement strand
GCATGCTGTCTGGCGTGATCAGCGGCGATGCAGTGACGCTGTCGCAGAGCGGCGCGTTCGCCGACAAGAACGTCGGCACGGGCAAGACGGTGACGGTGGTCAACAGCGTGGCGGGCGCGGATGCCGGTAACTACATGCTGAGCAACGCCAGCCAGACGAGCAGCGCGGCCATCACGGCGGCGACGCTGACGGTGGCGGGCACGACGGCCGCGAACAAGGTCTACGACGCGACGACCGCCGCGACGGTCTCGGGCGGGGTGCTCTCCGGGCTGATCAGCGGCGATGCGGTGACGCTGTCGCAGAGCGGCGCGTTCGCCGACAAGAACGTCGGCACGGGCAAGACGGTGACGGTGGCCAACAGCGTGGCGGGCGCGGATGCCGGCAACTACATGCTGGGCAACCCCAGCCAGACGACGACGGCGACCATCACGGCGGCGACGCTGACAGTCTCGGGCACGACGGCGCAGGACAAGGTGTACGACGCGACGACCGCGGCGACGGTCTCGGGCGGCACGCTCTCGGGCGTGCTGGCCGGGGATGCGGTGACGCTGGCCACTCAGACGGGTGCATTCGCGGACAAGAACGTGGGTGCTGGCAAAACGGTGAGCATCACCAGCACGTTTGCGGGCGCAGATGCGGGCAACTACGTGGCGACTCTGGACACGACCCGCGCCAGCATCACGCCGGCGACGCTGACGGTGCTGGGCACGACGGCGGCAGACAAGGTGTACGACGCGACGACTGCGGCGACGGTCTCGGGCGGGGTGATCGCGGGCGCGCTGGGTGGCGATGCGGTGACGTTGGCTTCGCAGACCGGGGCGTTCGCCGATCCTCAGGTGGGGACGGGCAAGACCGTCTTCGTGAGCAACACGCTCAGTGGTGCGGATGCGGGCAACTATGTGGTGAGCAGCAGCCAGGCCCAGGCGGCCATCCTGGCGGCCACGGTGGTCGGGGCGGGCGGCAGCACCACGGCCGGCGGTGGCGACACACCTGTCGTGACGACTGTCGTGACGAGTCCCGCAGCGGGAGGCGCCGACACCCCGGTCGCCGTGGTGACCCCGGTGCCGGTGGCACCCGCCGTGACCGGCGAGGCCACGCCAGCCACGGCCTTCGTGACCGTGACCCCGCTTCGCGAAGCTCCGAATCCGGTGCCGATCGAAGCGCTGCCCGCGATGGCCGAGGCCATGGTGATGCTGGAGCCGACTGCCGGCGTGACGCTGCAGGCGTCGCGCAACGAGGCCTCGCTGGTGCAGGTGATGCTGCCTGCGGGCTTCAATCCGCTCTTTCCGGGAGCGCTGCGGGTGGCGTTGCCGCCGGTGGTCCTGGATCAGTCGACCCCGCAGGATCCCGTGCGGGTGACGCTGACGGATGGCTCGCCGCTGCCGCAATGGGTGCGCTATGACCCGCTGACCGGCAGCCTCTCCTTCCTGAGCGCGCCGCCGCAGGCCTGGCCGCTGGAGGTGCTGGTGGCGGTCGGCCAGAACAAGAGGATCGTGCGGCTCCAGCAGCCCACGCTGTGGGCCGCCCAGGAGTGAGCCGAGCGGCGCTCAGGCCAGTCGGCTCACCACCGACAGCAGCTGACGCGGGCTGAACGGCTTGGTCAGGAACGCGCTGGCGCCGACCTCCAGGCCCCGGCGCCGATCGGCGGCATCGCTGCGGGAGGTGAGCATCACGATCGGCGTGCGGTGCAGCGTGGCATGGCCGCGCAGGCGCTGGCAGACGGCAAAGCCGTCCAGTCCGCCGGGCATCATGACATCGAGCAGCACCAGGTCCGGCCGCAGCGTCACGGCGCTGTCCAGGCCGGACTGGCCGTCGCCGGCTTCGTGGACGGTGAAGTCCTCGATCTCCAGGGTCAGCCGGATCAGCTCGCGGATCTCGGGTTGATCGTCGATGACGAGGACACTCTTCATTCGCAGGATTCCGTTCGGAAGTCGGGCACGGTTCACTCTAGAGACATGGGCCGGGCCCGATGGAGAGAACAGGCGCAAGCCCGCGCGGCTGTTCGCGCGAACGAATCCGTGGCCCCGGCCTACGCTGCACGCTCCATGGATTCGTCATCTTCTCCCTGGGTGCACCGGGTCGATCGCCTGTTCGCTGCATCACGCGCTTCGCGTGTCGTCCTGGCGCTGGCCGGGCTGGCCGTGGCCGCCGCCGCCGCCTGGCCTGTGCTGGCGCCTCGTCAGGCACTGGCGGCCGTGCCCGGAGCGATGCTGCCGATGATGCTGGTGCTGCTGCAGCGTTGGCCGCTGCCCCTGGCTGCAGGGCTGATCCAGGCGGCGGCGCTGCAGGCCAGTGCGATGGAGGCGGCCTTGCCGTGGCAGCTGCTGGCGCTGTTCCAGGCGGCCTGCGGCGCGTTCGATGCCTTCGGGCGTTCCCGGCAGGCCCGGGCCCTGTTCGACGTCGACTTCCTCGTGAAGGCGATGGGGCGATCGGGGCGCATCCACCTGAACCTGTCGGTGCTGCGTGCCGAGACCCCGCTGGGTCAGCGTCTCAAGGATGTGCAGGAGCGCGTGGGCCAGATGCTGGCCCAGGCCCGCAGCTCCGCGCAGTCGGCGGGCGAGTCGGCCGCGACGCTGCAGGACAGCGGCCAGCGCCTGGGCGACCGCAGCGAGCAGGCCGCGCGCGAGCTCGGCGACGTGGCCATCTCGCTCGACCAGATCGCCGTCATCGTCAAGGACAGCGCAAGCGCGGCCATGGCGGCCCGTGCCACCGCCCAGTCCGCCACCGTGCTGGCGCGCGAGGGCGGCGAGATCGTCGCGCGCATGGTGGCGCAGATGCATCGCATCGATGCGGACTCTCGGCGCATCACCGACATCATCGGCGTGATCGACGGCATCGCTTTCCAGACCAACATCCTGGCGCTCAACGCGGCGGTGGAGGCCGCGCGGGCTGGCGAGCAGGGCCGCGGCTTCGCGGTCGTCGCCTCGGAGGTGCGCACGCTCGCGCAGCGGGTCACGCAGGCGGCCGCCGAGATCAAGGGCCTGATCCAGGCCTCGGTCACCGCCTCCACCGAGGGCAGCGCGCTGGCCTCGGTGGCCGGCACGACGATCGAGCGCCTCAGCGAGGCGGTCAGCCGGGTCGACACCACCTTCCACAACCTGTCGGCCGACACCAACGAGCATGCCGACGGGCTGCTGGCGATGCGCGACACGCTGTTCACGCTGCGCGAGACCTCCCGCGAGAACCTGCAGCTCGCCGCGGAGACCTTCGCCATCGCCGACACCCTGGCCGAGCAGGCCCGAGGTCTCGATGCGGTGCTCTCCGAGTTCCGCGTGGCCGGGCTGACGGCGGCCTCGGCCTCGCGCATCGCCTCGACCGCCGGACCTGCGCCCGCGTCGACCCCCGCGACGGCGGCGGACCGATCGGAGCCGGCGTCCGCCGGTCAGGGCGTTGTCGAGTTCTTCTGACCGCAGCCCGCCGGTGCCGATGCTGTTCCTGGCGATCCGGGCCGTGATCGAGGGCCTGGCCGTGCTGCTGCTGGTGCAGACGCTGCTGCCGCTGCCGTCCGGGCCCTGGGCCACGGCGGCGGGCGCGATGCTGGTCGCGCCGATGCTGGTCTGGCGGCTCGTGGCGGTGCTGCGTCGCGTCGAGCGGCAGACACGGCGCCACGAGGACCGTCCGGGCGCCTCCGATCGCGAGCGGATGCTCGGGGCGCTGCGCACCCATGCCGCGCTTGCCGTGCTGGACCACCGGGGCCGCTTCATCGAGCTCAGCGATCCCTTGTGCAGGCTGCTCGGGCAGACCCGTTCGGCATGGCTCGGCCGAGGGCATCGGCGTCTGGTCCGGGGGGCGCTGGATCGCCGTCGCTGGCGCGAGCTGCGCTGCGTGGTGACCTCCGGCCGCCCCTGGCGCGGCGAGCTGGTCAAGTCGCGCCCCGAGGGCGGCTTGCTGGGGGCGGATGTCACTGTCGTGCCGCTGATCGGCCCGGACGGGCGGCCCCATCGCTACCTGGTACTCTGCCATGACATCGCGCGCCACCACCAGGCCGAGCAGACGCTGGAGCAGACGAACGCGATGCTGCGCGGCATCCTCGAGAACCTGCCCTGCGGTCTGGCGGTGTTCGACGCCCGGCTCGATCTGGTCATCTGCAATGCCGAGTATCGCCAGCTGCTCGATCTGCCCGAATCGCTGTTCGAGGCGCCGGTGGTGTCGTACGAGCACATCGTCCGCTGCGAGGTCGAGCGCGGGGACTACGGCGCGGGCGATCCGCAGGCGCTGGTGGAGGCCCGCATCGAGATCGCCCGCCAGCCCCTGCTGCAGCAGGTGGAGCATGTGCGGGAGGACGGCCTGACCATCGACATCCGCAGCGTGCCGCTGCCCGGAGGCGGCTTTGTCACCACGCACCTGAACATCACCGGCCACAAGCTGACCGAGACGCTGCTGCGCGGCGCCATCGATGCGGTCAACGAGGCCTTCGTGGTCTACGACCCGCAGGACCGGCTGGTGTTCTGCAACGACAAGTACCGCGAGCTCTACGCCACCTCGGCCGACCTGATCCTGCCGGGGAGCAGCTTCGAGGCGATCGTGCGTGCCGGGGCGGAGCGGGGCCAGTACCGTGGCGCGCTCGGGCGCATCGAGGACTGGGTGGCCGAGCGCATGGCGGTGCACCGGGCCGCCGACGGCGTGGTCGAGCAGCAGCTCGACGACGGGCGCTGGCTGCGCATCATCGAGCGGCGCATGCCCGACGGCCACCTGGTGGGCTTTCGCATCGACATCACCGAGCTGGTGCTGGCGCGCGAGCAGGCCGAGGCGGCCTCGCGCGAGAGCCGCAACGCGCTGGCGCGCCTGCAGGCCATCCACGCGATCCTGCCGGTGGGCATCACCGTGACCGATCCTTTCGGCGAGATCATCGACTGCAACCCGGCCTCCGAGCGCATGCTCGGCCTGGGGCGGAGCGAGCATGTCGGGCGCGGCTGCGATGACGCGCGCTGGCGCATCCTGCGCGAGGACGGCTCGCTGATGCCCGCCGAGGAGTATCCGGGGCTGCGGGCCCTGCGCAGCGGCCAGCCGGTGCATGACGCGATCATGCAGGTGCTCTCGCCCGATCGGCAGCACCGGGTCTGGCTGTCGGTCAGCGCGATGCCGGCCGCGCACGAGGCGCTGGGGGTCGTCATCGGCTATGTCGACATCAGCGAGCAGCGCGCCCAGCACCAGGCCCTGACCCGCGCCAAGGCCCAGGCCGAGGAGGCCAGCATCGCCAAGGGCCAGTTCCTGGCCAACATGAGCCACGAGATCCGCACGCCGATGAACGCGGTGCTGGGCATGCTGAGGCTGCTGCAGGGCACGGCGCTGAGTCCGGCGCAGCGCGACTATGCCGACAAGGCCGGCCGGGCCGCGCGCGCCATGCTCGGCCTGCTCGACGACATCCTCGATTTCTCCAAGATCGAGGCGGGCAAGCTCGAGCTCGACAGCCAGCCCTTCGCGCTCGAGCAGATGATGCGCGACCTCTCGGACCTGGTGGCCGCCAGCGTGGGCGAGCGGGCGCTGGAGGTGATCTTCGACATCGATCCGGCCACGCCGCCCCGGCTGGTCTGCGACGCGCTGCGGCTGCAGCAGGTGCTGATCAACCTGCTGGGCAACGCGATCAAGTTCACGCCGGCCGGCGAGATCCGGCTGTCGGTGCGCCCGGTGATGATCAACCTGACCGATGTGCTGCTGGAGTTCGCGGTGGCCGACACCGGCATCGGCATCGCGCCCGAGCACCGCCAGCGCATCTTCAGCGGCTTTGCGCAGGCCGAGGCCTCGACGACGCGGCGTTTCGGCGGCACCGGGCTGGGCCTGTCGATCAGCCAGCGGCTGGTCACGCTGATGGGCGCAGAGATGCGGCTCGACAGCGAGCCCGGCCGGGGCAGCCGGTTCTCGTTCGAGCTGATGCTGGAGATCGTCGACGACGAGAGCGACGAGGGCGACCCGCCCGAGGCGGGGGCGGCGCCGGTGCCGCAGGTGCTGATCGTCGATGACCATGCCGGATCGCGCGAGGCGCTGCTGGCGATGGCCGGCGCGCTGGGCTGGCCGGCGCAGGCGGTGGCCGAGGCCTCCGAGGCGATCGAGATCGTGCGCCAAGGACTGGCGTCGGGCCCCCGGATCTCGCTGGCGCTGATCGACGGCCTGCCTGTGCAGGCGGCCCGCGCCCTGTGCCGCACGCTGCGCGGGCATGACGAAGACATGCTGCTGCTCTCGCTGGAGAACACCGCAGGGCGGGTCGCGCTGGCCGCGCAGCCGCTGTCGCAGCGCGACGGGCTCGACGGCTGTCTGGTGCGGCCGGTGATCGCCCCGGTGCTGCGTGACACGGTGGCCGCGGTGGCGGCCCAGCGGCGGGGCGAGTGTCTGCCCTCGGCCCGGCCGGAGCCGGTGCGCCGGCTCGCCGGGCTGAGGCTGCTGGTCGTGGAGGACAACCCCAACAACCAGCAGGTCGCACGCGAGCTGCTCGAGGGCGAGGGCGCGAGCGTCACGATCGCCGGCGACGGCGCCCAGGGCGTGCAGGTGCTCTCCCAGGCCGATCCGATGTTCGATCTGGTGCTGATGGATCTGCAGATGCCGGTGATGGATGGCCTCACGGCGGCTGCCCGCATCCGCCGCGATCTGGGCCTGACCACGCTGCCGGTGGTCGCGATGACGGCCAACGCGATGGCCAGCGACCGCGCCGCCTGCCTGGCGGCCGGCATGAACGACCATGTCGGCAAGCCCTTCGACCTGGACCGGCTGGCGGGCCTGCTGCTGCGCCTGACCGGGCGCGGCGTCGCGCAGGAGGCGGTCGAGCCTGTGGCGCCGGTCGGTCGTGCGTCCGCATCCCCGCTGCCCGAGGCCTTGCGGGCGCAGGGGCAGCATGCGGGCATCGATCTGGACACCGCGCTCGAGCGCATGTCCGGCCGTGCCGATGTGCTGCACCGCATGGCGGTCTCGCTGGCCGGATCCCTGCAGGAGGCCCGCGCTCACCTGGCCGCTCACCTGGCCCGCGGGCGGCAGGAGGAGGCCGTGCGCCTGCTCCACTCCCTCAAGGGCCTGACGGCCATGCTGGGGGCCGATGCCCTGTCGCGGCGGCTGGCCGAGGCCGAACGTGCGCTGGCGCAGGGGCTTCCTCCCCCGGGCGGCAGCACGCTGCAGGCCTGGCCGGACCATCTGGCCGAGCCGCTGGCGACCTTCGTCACGGCACTGCTGGCGCTGCTGGCGGCCTGGCCCCAGGACCTGCCGGCGCGAGAGGCCGGCGCGCGGCTCAGTTCGCCGGATTGAGTCCCGGAAGAAACTCGATGCCGGTGCGCTTGACCAGCTCGGCGTAGGAGATCGGCCGCGACGACGAGGCGTCGTTGCTGTTGTCGATCCAGTGGGCCCAGGCGCGGTTCTCGCTCTCGTCGTAGACCAGCTTGTAGAGCTGGGCCGGCACCCAGACCTGGTTGTCACCGATGGTGCGCGGCCGGGCGGGGAACATCACGCCGGTGTAGACCTGCACCGCGCCGCGGCTGCGCAGCACATAGCGGCGCGTGTCCTTCTCGATGTCGGCCCAGGGGCCGCGGTTGTTCTGCGGCGCCTGCGGCACCATGTTGGCCATCGAGAAGCTCTGCGCCATCGCCTGCGCGGTGGGCATGTCCGCGGCCGGGGCCATGTGGCCGCGGTCGAAGCCGGAGTTGCGGTAGTCGTCCGGCGTGGCGCGTTCGGCCGAAGGCAGCCGCGCTTCCGCATAGAAGCGGTTGGTGCGCTCCTCGTCGCGGGCGTCGGTGAGCTGGCGCCGGGTCAGGCGCTCGATCACCAGCACCGGCGTGCGGCTCTGGCCCGAGTGCAGCGACACGAAGGCATCGAAGCAGACCTCGCGCAGGCGGCGCTGCGGCGAGACATCCAGGCGCGGCAGCAGGCGCTTCTGCGGGAAGAACTGCGGGCAGCGGCTGCTGTCGCCGGGGTAGCCCAGCGTGGCGCCAGGCGAGGGGGTGGCGGGCGCCTCGGGCTTCTGTGCCGACCTGGGCAGGAAGGAGCGGAAGGGCGAGTCGAAGGCCGGGGCGGGCGCGGACAGCAGCAGGCCGGCGCAGGCCAGGCAGGACAGGGCAAGGCGGATCGGGAACACGTCGGGACGGGGCAGAAATGAAGATCGGACGAAGGGGTGTGACACTAACCGAAGTCGGTGGCGTTCACCGCATTCGTCGGCGAGTCGACCTCTCGCTTTCCCTGCTAACGTGTCACGCATGAAGCAATCCCTGTCTTTCCGCTGCGCTTTCTCCCCGCTGATCGGCCTGGCGCTGGCCGCCGGCATTGCCGCGACCGCCCAGGCGGCCAGCACGGCGGCCTCCTCGGCGTCCGACAGCGCCTCCTCGGCCACGAGCAGCGCCTCGAACTCGATCGGCCAGTCGAGCAACAGCTCCTCGCGCAACGACCTGGCCGCCGGCCAGTGGCGCATCCTCGATGTGGCCGAACTGCCCGCCGAGGCGTCTCCCGACGGCCGTGAGCTGCTGGCGCTGACCCTGCAGGCCGAGGCGGACGGCACCGAGCTGGTGCTGCGCCTGCCGCGCGCGCTGGCCCGGCATCAGGTGCTCGCCGCCGGCGACCGGCTGGATGTGCGCCGCCAGGGCTGGGGCTTCGCGCTGGCCCGCGCCGGCGTGGATGATCCCTTCTTCCTGGTGCTCGACGACGCGCGCCACCGCGAACTCGGGTCGCGCCAGGTCACCCTGTGAGGATCGGCGCGGCCGGTCTGCTGCTGGCCGGCGCGCTGCTGATGGCCGCGCCCGCCGTTCAGGCCGAGGGCTTGCGGCTGTGCACCCGCGCGGCCGATCCGGGGCCGCGGGCGCTGGGTCGCGTGCTGACGCTGGCCGAGCGGGTGCGCGCCGAGCTGGAGCGCTCCGGCCGCCGGGTCGCGCTGGTCTCGCGCTCCGGGCTGGACCTGGGGCGCATCCATCAGCGCTATTCCCACGCCGGCTTCAGCGTGCGTGCCAGCGCGGACGGGCCGTGGTCGGTGCGCCAGCTCTACTACGCGTGCGAGCCGGGGCAGGCGCAGATCTTCGATCAGGGCCTGGGCGGCTTCCTGGCCGGGGTGGACGATCCCGATCAGGGCTACCTGTCCGTGGTGCTGTGGCCGCAGGGTGAAGAGGCCGCGCTGGAGGCGGCGCTGCTGGACGCGGCGCGCTCCCTGGAGGTGCTGGGCGAGCGCTACAGCCCCAATGCCCATGCCTATGCGACGCGCTACCAGAACTGCAACCAGTGGGCGGTCGAGCTGATCGCAGCCGCCGGCGGTGCCGGGCCGGGTCGGGCTGCGGCGCAGGCCTGGCTGCGCCAGGCCGGCTACCAGCCCAGCCGCATCGAGCTGCCGCTGTGGGCGATCGATCTCACGCGCCTGATGCCCTGGCTGCACCATGACGACCATCCCGCCGAGGACCGGCAGGCCGGGCTCATGCAGGTCAGCCTGCCGGCCTCGCTGGAGGCCTTCGTGCGGCAGCGCTGGCCGCAGGCCGAGCGGCTGGAGTTCTGCCATGCCGGCGCGCGGGCGGTGCTGCACCGGGGCTGGACGCCGGTGGCCGAGGGCTGCCGGCCCGGGCCGGGCGACGAGGTGTTCGCGCTGGAGTGAGCGGCCGCCGGTGGCGTCGAACGCCGATCAGCCGGCCGCCAGCGCCTCGATCTGCTCGCCGATCTCGAGCCATTCCATCTCGAGCGCCTCGATGCGTTCGTCGAGTTCCTTGAGGCGACGGCCCTGCTCGGCGCGCGCGGCCGGGCTCAGGTCGGCGCGGCCCATGGCCTCGAGCAGCGCGGCGTGCTCGGCCTGGGCCGTCTCCAGCGCCTGCTCGGCCTGCTGCTGGCGCTTCTTCAGCGGCTTGGCGAGCTCGGCGAGCTTCATGCGCGCGGCCGCCTGGGCCTTGCGCTCGTCGCGGCTGGACGGCGCGGCCG
>JAUPTP010000037.1 GCA_030918015.1 Pseudomonadota bacterium | reverse complement strand
CCGGCCGCCGCCTCGTCGCCGGGCAGACCGGCCGGGCCGGTGGCGGCCATCTCGAGCGTCATCGGCTCGATCTCGGTGATCGGCGGCATCGGCTCGCGGGCCAGATCGGACTCGGCCATCAGGCCACCCGCATGGGTGGTGGCGCTGGTGTTGACCGTGTCCGGACCCGCCGGCTCGTCGGTCAGGATCAGGTCGGGCACCGCCGGCAGATCGGGCAATTCCAGATCGACGCCGCCGTCTGCAGTCTCGAGCAGCGCCAGCGGCAGCTCGATCAGCGCCGGCTCCTCGTCCAGGTCCGGGTCGAGCCCGGGCGCCGGCTCGCTCAGGTCGAGCTCGATGTCGACCTCGCCCGCTGCCCCCACGCCCTCGTCCAGCGCCAGGTCCAGCTCGGCCCGCAGATCCAGACCGAGATCCATGCCGGCCCGCAGGTCCAGATCGAGATCCGGATCGGCGTCCAGATCGAGGTCGACCGCATGCTCGCGCAGCTGGCGCAGCGACAGGTCCATCGGCTGGGTGGGCTGCAGCTGCAGGAACGACAGGTCCATCGGACGGGTCGCCTGGAGCTGCTCCATCACCGGCGGGAACTCGTCCTCGAACACCACCTCCAGGTCGACATCGACATGCTCGCTCACATCGTCGGGCAGCACCTGCATCGGCACCGGCCGGCTCTCGCCGGGCAGCACCACGCGCATGAGCTCGCCGGCATGGCGCAGGGCCTCGGCCGCCGCGATCAGCGGCTCGGGCAGGAAGGCGCCGTCGTCGCCCTCGGCGATCGCCTCGGTCCAGGCCGAGAAGTAGGCGATCGCGTCGCCGGTGAGCGTGCGCAGGTTCGGCGAGGCCGGCGTCTGCGCGGCCAGCCAGTGGTTGTAGAGCTGCTCGCAGGCCCAGGCCGCCTCGCCATAGGCGCTCAGGCCGACCATCCGGGCGCTGCCCTTGAGCGTGTGGAAGGCCCGGCGCAGCCGGGTGATCAAGGCCAGGCTGGCCGCCTCGGCCTCGAGCTGGTGCAGCGCCTCGGCCGCATCGGCCACGACCTCGCGCGACTCCTCGAGGAAGACGTCGCGCATCTCGTGGTCGCCCTCGAGGCCGGTCGGCGCGAAGACCGGCGACTCCACGGGGGTGGCGGACTCGAGCGGCCGCTCGGTCAGCGGCGGGCCCAGCGGATCGAAATCCAGCGGAGCCGCGGCGGTGGCCACGAACTCGCTCACCGCCTGCGCCAACTGCTCGCGCAAGGCCTGGCCGTCGGCGCCGGCCCCCGAGAGCACCTGGCGGGCGGTCTCGAGGGGGTCGCTGAGCGCGGGCACCGCGGCCACGCGCGACTCGTCCTGCAGGGCCTGGAGCTGCGAGGAGATCTGGTCGAGCGGCAGCGTGGTCTCGCGCACCGCCTCGGCCAGGGCCTCGGCCCGCTGGAGCACCTCGGCATCGACCGCCGCGCGCCCCATCAGCGGCGAGAGCACGCCCAGTCGCTCGTCGAACACGAACAGCGAGCGGGCCACCTGAGGCTGCACGCCCAGCATGTCCACCAGGAAGCCCAGCGCCCCCAGGTTGGCCGCCAGCCGCTGGAACGCGCCCAGCGTGACCGGATCCTTCGGTCCCCGGTCGTCGTGCAGCAGCTGCTCGACATCGACGCGCATGCGCCCGATCGTGGCGATGCCCGCCTCGACGTCCAGCACCGAGAGCACGCCCCGCATCGCGGCGAGCTGCCCCGGCACGGCCGCGAGCAGGCCGCTCTCGCCGGGCGAGCGGAAGAACTGGTCGATCTCGCGCTCGACCTCGAGCAGCGCGTTGCGCAGCTCCTGCACCACGCTGCCAAGCGTCTGGCGGTCGCTGACCCGGCGGTACAGGCTCTCCATCCAGGGCTCGAGCGGCTGGGCCGGATGACCGCCCAGCACGCGCCGCAGCCGCTCGGCCAGCCGACGCGCCGGGTCGGCGATGCCCTCTTCGGCATCGCCCTCGTCGAACGCCGCCTCGAGATAAAGCAGGCTGGTGGCCACCTCCATGCCCAGCTCGGGCTGGGGCGCGCGGCCGCCGCGCAGCGTCAGCTCGGCGGCGTCGTGCAACGCCGTCGCCAGCTCGCGGCCGTCGGCGTAGAGGCGGCTGACCGAGTCGCCCACCAGCGAGAAGGTCTCGCCCAGATGCGGCATGCGCTGCGCATCGCCCGCGGCCACCGCATTCCAGACCTCCTTGGCCGCCTGCAGGCGGCGCCGGGCCTGCTGCACCAGCGCCGGATCGCGCTGGCCATAGAGCGGATCGTCATAGCTGACCACCGGCTCGCGCGCGAGGTGCCAGGCCGCATGCACCGCCGTCAGCCACGGGGCCGCCTGAGACTCGTTCGGCCAGGCTCGCGCGCAGTGGAACAGCAGGTCCTGCGCCAGGCGGTCGGAGACGTCCGTCTCGCCCTTGACGCGCCCGCGCAGCTGCGCCATCAGGCGCGAGGCGCTGCGCTTGACGTACATGTCCGGCGCCATCAGCGTCAGCGCCCAGGCCTCGAAGAAGGCCGCGGCCAGCCGCCACAGCACCTGCTCGTGGCCCTCGCAGGCGGCGCCCAGCGCCGCACATTCGCGCGACAGCGCCGTGGCCGCGCCCGGATGGTTCTGCCGCATCAGCACCAGCAGCGCCTTCTCGAAGCGCGCCAGCTGCGCCGCATCGGCCGCCTGCGGCGCCGCCTCGACCGCCGCGGACAGCGCATGCCACTGCCAGTCGCGCCGCCACAGGTCGGCCGGATGGATGCGCTCCGCGCCGGTCAGCTCCAGCAGCTTGCGCCACTGCGCGAACAGCCCCACCGCCTGCACCGGCTGGCCCGCCAGCTTGCGGGCCAGGAAGTCGAGCAGCGCGAACAGCGCCTGCTCCACCGCCTCGACCCCGGCCGCATCCAGCCGCTGGGGCCGCGCCACGAAGCGCTGCACCAGCTGCTCGGCCGAGCGCATCACCAGCGCGGCCTCCGGCAGGTTGACCAGCTCGAGCGCCCCGGCCCCCTGGTGGATCTGCTGCCGGGCCTGACGCAGGATGGACGGATCGACATCGTCGAGGTCCGAGCGATCGGCCTCGCCCACCTCGCGCAGATAGCGGCGCAGCGCCTTCTGGGCGGACTCCAGCGTGCGACGCAGCTCGTCGTGCACCCAGGCCAGGGCGCTGAGGTCGTCGGTCACGGCAGGGTCTCGGTGCGATGGCATGGTGGCTCGCTCAACTGATCTTGAAGCGCGCGACCGACTGGCGCAGCTCCTCGGCGGTGCGCGAGAGCTGGCGGACCAGCTGCGCTGTGGAACGGGTGCCCTCACCGGTCTGCTCGGTGACGGCAAAGATGTGCTGGATGTTCTGCGCGACGACCTTCGCCGACTCCGCCTCGGTGCGGGACTGCACCGAGATGGCCTCGATCAGCTCGGCGAGCTGGCGGGAGACCCGGTCGATCTCGGTCAGTGCAGTTCCCGCATTATCGGAGAGCTTGGCGCCCTCGACCACGCCCTGGGTCGAGCGCTCCATCGCCACCACCGCGTCCGCGGTGTCGGTCTGGATGGTCTTGACCAGCACCGCGATCTGGCGGGTGGCGTCGGCCGAGCGCTCGGCCAGGCGCTGCACCTCCTCGGCCACGACCGAGAAGCCGCGGCCCGCCTCGCCGGCCGACGCGGCCTGGATGGCGGCATTGAGCGCCAGCACGTTGGTCTGCTCGGTGATGTCGGAGATCAGCTCGGTGATCTCGCCGATCTCCTGGGACGACTCGCCCAGGCGCTTGATGCGCTTGGAGGTCTCCTGGATCTGCTCGCGGATGGTGTTCATGCCGCCGATGGTGTCGAGCACCGCGGTCAGGCCCGAGGTGGCCGCCGACAGCGAGTGGCGCGCGACATCGGCCGACTGCTGCGCCTGGCCCGAGACGCGCTGGATGCGCCCGGCCATCTGCAGCACCGCCTCGCCGGTCTCGCGGATCTCGCGCAGCTGCTCGTCCGACGCCGCCAGCAGCTCGGTGGAGGTGGCCTCGACCTGCTGCGTGGTGTCGGTGACGCGCGCCACCGTGCCCTGCACCTGCGACACCAGCGAGCGCAGCTCCTCGACGGTGTAGTTGACCGAGTCGGCGATCGCGCCGGTGATGTCCTCGGTCACGGTGGCCTGCTGGGTCAGGTCGCCCTCGGCGACCGTCTGCAGCTCGTTCATCAGGCGCAGGATCGCGGCCTGGTTGGCATCGTTGACCCGCTTGGCCTCGCGCTCCTGGCGTTCGGCCTCCTGGCGCTGGCTGTCGGCCAGGAGCGCGCGGGTGCGCTGGTCGTGGGTGAACACCAGCAGCAGCCCGACGCCGCCGACCGTGCCCAGCAGCAGCGACACGCCCAGAAGCGACACATTGAACCAGCCCAGCCCGCCGGCCGCCGACAGGCTGGCTCGCACCTGCTCGAGGCCCTGACGCAGGATCTCGGTGTCGGCGATGATGGCCGTCTGCGCCTCGCGCACCGACACCAGCCCCTGCAGGTTGCCCAGGATGGCCGACGACTGCGCCCGCAGCTCGTCATGCGCCTTGAGCAGCGCCTCCAGACGCGATCGCAGCTGCGGGTCGCGCGTGGCCGTCAGGCGCAGGTCCGCATTGCCGTCGAGCAGCCCGCGCGAGATGTCGCGAAAGCTGTTGAGGTCCTTGCCCAGCAGGAACAGCGCCTCCGGGGACACGCCCTCGACCGTCAGCGCCTCGTTGGCCGACTTGCCGATGCGCTGCGTCAGCATGACCAGACGACCCGCCGCCGACACGTCGGCCGGCAATCCGTCCTGCTGCACCTTGGCCGCGGCGATCGCCTCGGTCGTCTCGAGCAGCTCGCCGGACTGCCGGTTGATCGCGCGCAGGGCCTGGGAGACCTGGGTGAGCAGCTTTTCCTGGGCCAGCACCGTCGCGGCATGCCGTTCGGTCTTGTCGACGATGTCGATCAGCGGCTCGATCTGCCCGCGGGCATGCAGCGGCAGCGGCTGCAGGTCGATCTGATCGTTGCCGCTGTGCAGGCCGTGCACGTCGGTCGACAGCACGGCCGCGGCATCTCGCACCTCGGCGAAGGCCGACGGACGGCCCGCCACCGCCTGCAGCACCGCCTTGGCCAGCCGCTGGGACTGCATCAGCGCCTGGCCGGTCGCGCCGATCTGCGCCGCGCTGCCCCCGGCCGTGCTGGCCGTCAGCATCGTGGCCAGCACCAGCCCCAGCACCCCGGAGGCCAGAACGCCCCCCAGCAAACGCTGCTGGCGATCCGCGCTCCAGTGACCGATCAGGGGCAGCCGAGCGCCCGAACCCGGCTCGGGAAGACGCCGGGCGGGATCGGCCGGGCGCCGCCCGCCCGCCCCCGCGCTCGCCAGCACGGAAGGCGCCGACTCGCTGATGATGGCATCAGGCACCGAGACGATGGTGTTCAGCCCGCTGTCCTGAACCGTCGTGTCGCGCAGATCGGTGTCCAGCCCCGAGTACGGACCGGTGAAGACGGAATCGCCCGGCAGCGCGCTGTCGCTGTCGTCCTTGCGGCCGACGCCCTTGAGTCTGTCCATGAAGCTCATCCGCGCCTCGTCTTTCCCTTGTTGTCTCGCCCGGGGCCGTGGCAGGCTGTGGGCACGCTCATCGGACAGCGACGATGCGCAGGAAGCGCTCCTCGCGCGGCAGCATCGACAGCCGGATCTCCTGCCACAGCCGGCCGGCGCTGTCGCGCCAGCATCCGCCCGCGAAGGCGGGAGCCTCGGTCGACGCGGGCGAGACCGCACGCATCTGCTCCGGATGGCGCAGGCCGGCCAGCCGGTCCACCAGCAGCGCCACATTGATCTCCAGACCCGGGTTGAAGGCCACCAGATGCGCCTGGTCACGCACCGCGGCAGGCACCCGGTCGCGCAGCCCCAGCACGCCGGCCAGGTCCACCACGCCGGTGAGCGCCCCGCGCAGGTTGGCCACGCCCAGGAACCAGGGCTCGGTATGAGGCACCGCCAGCAGCGAGCTCGCCTGGAAGATCTCTCCCGCCTCGGCCAGCGGGAACAGCAGCGCCTGGCCGGCGCATTCGACCGCCAGCCAGCCCGACACATGCTCGAGACTGCGCACCTCCTGCAGCCGCTCCGCCAGACGCCCCTGGAGCTCCTTCAGCGCTTCCTTGTTGGCCATCGTCCGTCCTGTTGCGCCCCGGCTCAGCCGAAGGCCCGGATCTTCTGGACGAGTTCGCCCGGATCGACCGGCTTGACCACGTAGTCGCGCGCGCCCTGGCGCATGCCCCAGACCTTGTCGGTGTCCTGGCCCTTGCTGGTGCACATGATGATCGGCACGTCGGCATAGCGCGGATCGCGCGTGATCGTGCGGGTCAGCTGGAAGCCGTTCTGGCCCGGCATGACCACATCCATCAGGATCAGGTCGGGCTTTTCCTCGGCCAGGCGGCGCAGCGCCTCGTCGCCGTTCTCGGCCGTGCGCACCCGGTAGCCCTGGCGGACCAGCAGATCGGACAGCACATGCAGCTCGGTGCGGGAATCGTCGACGAGCAGGATACTTCGAACGGACATCGGGAGCGTCCCGCTCACGCCTCGACCCGACCGTGCTGCTGCACGGCCTGCAGCAACTGGTCCTTGGTGAAGGGCTTGGTGAGATAGTCCTCGGAGCCGACCATCCGGCCGCGCGCCTTGTCGAACAGCCCGTCCTTGGACGACAGCATGATGACCGGCACGGTCGCGAACTGCGGGTTGCGCTTGATGATGGCGCAGGTCTGGTAGCCGTCGAGCCGCGGCATCAGGATGTCGCAGAAGATCAGGTCGGGGCGATGATCGCTGACCTTGGCCAGCGCATCGAAGCCATCCTCGGCCAGCACCACCTCACAGCCGCCCTGCTTCAGGAAGATCTCGGCACTGCGACGGATGGTGTTGCTGTCGTCGATCACCAGCACGCGCATCGCCGCACGCTCTCGCACCATGTCGAGGGGAGTCGGATCAGGTTCAAGTTCCATGGTGACCTTTCCTCGGTTGATGCACAACACAATCGGCGTGTGACCGCACGGGCATGCACACGCACGCGGACCTCAGATCTCGACCATCTCGAAGTCGTCCTTGCGGGCATCGCACTCCGGGCAGGTCCAGTTCATGGGCACGTCGGCCCAGGCGGTGCCGGGGGCGAGGCCGTGCTCCGGATCACCGGCGGCCTCGTCGTAGATCCAGCCGCAGATCAGGCACATCCAGGTTTTCGGGGAACTCACGGCAGAGGGTCAGCTTGTCACTACAATGGCTGTGGATTGTAGCCACTGGCCTTGCCCGAAAAGCAAGAACAGGCAGCGACCCCCGCAACAATTTCCCTGAAACTTCCCGCGCCCGAACGCCCCCCGGATGAACCCCACCGCAACCGATCCCGCCAGCGAAGACCCTCAGGACCTGCCGGCTCCGGCTTGCGTGATGAGCTTCAATGCCAGCGACGCCACCGGCGCCGGCGGCCTGGCAGGCGACATCGCCACCATCGCCGCGATGGGCGCACACGCCCTGCCGGTGGTCGCCACGATCGTGATGCGCGACACCGCCGAGGTCTTCGAGCAGGTCACGCTGGAGACGGAGGCGGTGACCGAGCAGGCCCGCGGCGTGCTGGAAGACGTGACCCTCTCGGCCTGGAAGGTCGGTTTCCTGGGCAATGCCGAGACGGTCGGCGCGGTCGCCGAGGTGCTCTCCGACTACCCCGACGTGCCGCTGGTCACCTACCTGCCCACGCTGTCCTGGATGGACGACGAGGACGAGACGCAGGCCTACCACGACGCGCTGCGCGAGCTGGTGCTGCCGCAGACCGAGGTGCTGGTGGGCAACCACAAGACGCTGACCGACTTCCTGCTGCCCGAGTGGGAGTCCGAGCGCCCGCCCTCCGCGCGCGAGCTGGCGGTGGCCGCCGGCGAGCATGGCGCCAGCTACGTTCTGGTGACCGGCGTGCAGCTGCCCAACAACCAGGTCGACAATGTGCTGGCCTCGCCGCAGGGCGCGATCACCGGCGAGAAGTTCGAGCGATTCGACACCAGCTTCGTCGGCGCCGGAGAGACGCTGTCGGCGGCGCTGGCCGCGCTCCTGGCCACCGGCCAGGAGCTGCATCTGGCGGTGTCGGAGGCGCTGGCCTTCCTCGACCAGGCGCTCGACGCGGGCTTTCGCCCGGGCATGGGCAATGTCGTGCCCGACCGCTTCTTCTGGGCGCTGCCGCCCGAGGACGAGGAGGGCGAGGAAGGTGCCGAGGACCCGATGACGGCGGGCCTGGAGCCCGCGCCCGGCAAGCCGCGCAGCATCCACTGATTCCTTCGGCCGATCGGGGTCCGCCCGGACCGGACGGATGCCCGCGGCTCCAACAAGACCGCCGGCTCCGACCGGCCCGCGACCGATGACCACCAACGACCAGCTGTTCGAGCGCGCCCGCCAGGTGATTCCCGGCGGCGTCAACTCCCCCGTGCGCGCCTTCCGCGCCGTCGGCGGCACGCCGCGCTTCATCCAGCGCGCCCAGGGCGCGTACATGTGGGACGCCGAGGGCACGAAGTACATCGACTACATCGGCTCCTGGGGCCCGATGATCCTCGGCCACGGCCACCCGGCGGTGCTCGACGCCGTCCTGAAGGCCGCGCACGACGGCTTCAGCTTCGGCGCGCCCACCGAGCGCGAGGTCGAACTGGCCGAGGAGATCATCCGCCACGTGCCGAGCATCGAGCAGGTGCGCCTGGTCAGCTCCGGCACCGAGGCGGGCATGAGCGCGATCCGCCTGGCGCGAGGCGCCACCGGCCGCTCGAAGATCATCAAGTTCGAGGGCTGCTACCACGGCCACGCCGACGCGCTGCTGGTCAAGGCGGGCTCCGGCCTGGCGACCTTCGGCCACCCCACCAGCGCCGGCGTGCCCGCCGAGGTGGTGCAGCACACGCTGGTGCTCGAGTACAACAACCTCGAGCAGATCGAGGAGGCCTTCCAGACGCATGGCCCCGAGATCGCCTGCGTGATGATCGAGCCGATCGCGGGCAACATGAACTTCGTGCGCGCGGCCGTGCCCTTCGTGCGTCGCATCCGCGAGCTCTGCGACCAGCACGGCGCGCTCTTCGTCTTCGACGAGGTGATGACGGGCTTTCGCGTCGCGCTGGGCTCGGCGCAGGCGCTCTACGCCGAGGCCATTCCCGGCTTCCGTCCGGACATCTCGGTCTTCGGCAAGGTGATCGGCGGGGGCATGCCGCTGGCGGCCTTCGGCACGACGCGCCAGATCATGCAGCAGCTCGCCCCGCTGGGCCCGGTCTACCAGGCCGGCACGCTCAGCGGCAACCCGGTGGCCACCGCCTGCGGCCTGGCGACGCTGAAGGAGATCAGCCAGCCCGGCTTCCACGAGGCGCTGGGCGCCAGGACCCGCGCGCTGGTCGACGGCCTGAAGGCCGCCGCCGACGCCGCCGGCGTGCCCTTCTGCGTCGACAGCCAGGGCGGCATGTTCGGCTTCTTCTTCACCGAGAGCCTGCCGCAGAACTACGGCGTGGTGATGGCCACCGACAAGGAGCGCTTCAACCGCTTCTTCCACGGCATGCTGGAGCGCGGCGTCTACCTGGCGCCGGCGCTCTACGAGGCCGGCTTCGTCAGCGCCGCGCACACCGACGCCGACATCGCCGCGACGGTGGCCGCCGCCGCCGAGGTCTTCCGCACCCTCTGATCCTGTTCTTCAGTTCTCCTGCGCCCCACACGATGAGCGACGACACCGCCCTGCCCCGCGCCTCGCAACCCACCGGCGCCTGCCTGTTCGACGGCCAGCCGGCCGTGCATCTGCGCTCGCCCGCCGGCGCGCAGGCCACCGTCCTGCTGCACGGCGCGCATGTCGTGTCGTGGATCCCGGCGCTCGGCGAGGAGCAGCTCTACCTCTCGCCCACCAGCGCGCTGGGCGGCACGGCCGCGGTGCGCGGCGGCGTGCCGGTGATCTTCCCGCAGTTCAACCAGCAGGGCCCGCTGCCCAAGCACGGCTTCGTGCGCAACCGCGCCTGGACGCTGCAGGAGGCCACCGTGCGCGGCGAGCACGCCTTCGCGGTGCTGCGCCTGGACGCCGACGAGGCCACCCGCGCGATCTGGCCGCACGGCTTCGCGCTGGAGATGACCGTCAGCGTCGACAGCCGCCGCCTGGAAATGGAGCTGGCCGTCATCAACACCGGCGACAGCACGATCGACTTCCAGGCCGCGCTGCACACCTACCTGCGCTGCGGCGACGTGGGCCGCGCGCAGCTCGAAGGCCTGCAGGGC
>JAUPTP010000550.1 GCA_030918015.1 Pseudomonadota bacterium | reverse complement strand
GTCGCCCACGCCCCAGACCAGCAGGGCGTCCAGCGGCAGCGCCATCATCGCCAGCGGCCAGCCGGCCAGCAGCATCAGCAGCACCGCACCGGACAGCGGCTGCAGCAGCGCGCTGTGCGCATAGTGGTCGGCGCCCCACAGCAGCGGCAGCAACAGCCACCAGAGCAGCCAGGGCCAGGGCAGCTCGTGCCCGGCGAACGACCGCCAGGGCCGCAGCCAGAGGGCCAGCGCCACGGCGGTGGACGCCAGCGACAGATCGGCCAGCAGCAGGACAGTGTCGGACAGGGGCACCGGCGGATTGTCCGGGGCGGCCGGTGCGCGGTCTTGCGATGCATCAGCGGGGGGGCGGGAACTTCCGGTCCGGCATCACGGTCGAGCCAGGGCGGCGGGTTCACCCGGTGGACGGACGGCACGGCTCCTGCTAGCGTCCTGCGGATCCGGATACCCCGCATCCGCGGGGGGCAGTGCATCCGGAACGGTGCGCGCGCATCACCAGCCGCGCACGACGGCCTCGGCCCGACCGGGGAGGACCGTCGGCCAGCCCCTTGTCCTACCGGACCAGATCCTGCCTCGGAGTGCCCCCCATGTCCGCCCAGCCCGACACCGATGACCGCCCCGCGCTGCGCGGTCGCCTGCTCTACATCGAGGACGACGCGCTGGTCGTGCCGGTCGTGCGCCAGCTGCTGGACGCGCACCCGGACGTCGAATTCCTGCACGCGGCCACCGGCCTGGAGGGCGTGCGGCTGGCCCGTGAATGGCGCCCCGATTTCGTGCTGCTGGACATGCACCTGCCCGACATCGGCGGTCTCGACGTGGTGCGCCAGCTCAACGAGGACATCGCCGCGCGCGGTCTGCGGGTGACCATCCTGACCGGCGACCGGCTGTCGATGGACATCATCAAGGCGATGAGCCTCGGCGCCTTCGAGTACTGGGTCAAGCCGCTGCAGCCGCGCATCTTCGAGGATGGCCTGCGCCGGGCGCTGACCGGCCGCCTGCCGGCACCCGACCGCACGCTGGCGCTGCACCGCTGAGTGCGGAGACGCGGCGGCCGGATCGGCCGCACATGACGCGCATCAAGTCCATCGGATGACACAGGCCTTAGCCTGCACGGCCCTGATCGACCTCTGCGCGCCGTCACCGCGGCGCCCGCCATCCGATGACCGCCCTGCCGCAATCGACCGATTCCGCCATCGCCCCGGACCTGCTGCCGGCGCTGGCGCGCAGCGGACTCGCACCGCTGCAGCTGGCCGGCCGCCGACTGCTGCCCATCGTCCAGGGCGGCATGGGGGTGGGGGTGTCCGCCCACCGCCTGGCCGGCAGCGTGGCGGCCCTCGGCGGCATCGGCACGCTCAGCAGCGTCGATCTGCGCCGCCACCACCCGGACCTGATGGAGCGCACGGAGGGCCTGGCGGCCCGCGTCGGCCAGGACGAGGACACCAAGGCGCAGATCAACGCGGCCAACCTGGAGGCGCTGGAGCGCGAGGTCCGGTCGGCCAAGGCGCTGGCCGGCGGCCTGGGCCTGGTGGCCATGAACGTGATGCGCGCGGTCAGCGACTACGCGGCCTATGTCCGCCGTTCGCTCGAAGCCGGCGCGGACATGATGGTGGTGGGCGCCGGCCTGCCGCTGGACCTGCCGGATCTGGCGGCCGAGCATCCGAAGGCGCTGCTGGTGCCCATCCTGTCGGACAGCCGTGGCGTGGCGCTGATCGTCAAGAAATGGGAGCGCAAGAAGCGCCTGCCGGACGCCATCGTGATCGAACACCCGAAGCTGGCCGGCGGCCACCTCGGTGCGGCGCGCATCAGTGATCTGGACGACCCGCGCTTCGATTTCGAGCGCGTGATCCCCGAATCGCGCGAGTTCCTCGCCAAGGCCGGCTACGACATTCCGTTGATCGCCGCCGGTGGCGTGCGCTCCTGCGAGGACATCGCGCGCATCCAGGGCCTGGGAGGCGCCGGCGCCCAGCTGGGCACGCCCTTCGCGGTGACATCCGAGGGCGACGCCAGCGACGCCTTCAAGCGGGTGCTGGCCGAGGCGCGCGACGAGGACCTCGTCGAGTTCACCAGCGTGGCCGGCCTGCCGGCCCGTGCGGTCGCCACGCCCTGGCTGAAGAACTACCTGAAGGCCGAGCCCGCGCTGCAGGCCGTGGCCCATGCCAAGGCGCGCTGCACCAAGGCCTTCGACTGTCTGGCCCAGTGCGGCCTGCGTGACGGCTTCAAGGACTGGGGCCAGTTCTGCATCGACAACCAGCTGGCGGCCGCGCTGCGGGGTGACGAGAAGAAGGGCCTGTATTTCCGCGGTGTCGGCGCCCTGCCCTTCGGCCCCCAGATCCGCAGCGTGCGCGAGCTGGTCGAGCGCCTGCTGACGCGCGGGGCGACGGTGCCGCAGCCGCTGTGATGGCCCGCACGGGCCGGGCTCAGCCCCCGTCGCAGGCCATGCCCGCGAGCGGCTGACCGGGCGCGCCGGCGGCCTGCCAGAGCGCACGCCAGCGGGTCGGACCGGGCACGGGC